>JBBDHW010000042.1:52916-73790 GCA_040880805.1 Acidimicrobiia bacterium
CGCGTAGAGTCGCGAGGCGCGCGACTCCTCCGTGCAGTGGCGCTCGCCGCCGCCGGTGCGTTCGCGGTGTTCGAACCGGCGAGCGTCGCGAGCGCGCTCGTCGTGTTCGGGGGGATCGTGCTGCTCGTACTGGCGGCCCTCGAAGCAGTGGCTGCCTGGCATCTGCCGCGTACAGCCCCCGAAGGGCCGTCGACCCCGTAGCGCTGACGTGTTAGCGCCGGCGGGTCGCCTTCTTCGCTACGGCCTTCTTCTTGGCGGGCGCCTTCTTCGCCGGCGCGCGCTTGCCGCTGATGACCGCGTCCTTGAAGGCCTTGAGGGGCGTGATCTTCACCGAGCGGCTGGCAGGCTTCGGGGCGAGCATGATTTCCTCACCGGTCGCCGGGTTCCGGCCCTTGCGCCGCGGCTTCGCAGGCACGTCCCTGCGGGCGAACTTGCAGAAGCCGCTGATCGCGACGGGCTCGCCGCTCGCCACAGTGTCGGTGACGACGTCGATGAAGGCCTGCAACCCCTCGTCGGCGCTGCGCTTGTCGGTGTCGGTGCGCTCGGCGAGCGCGGCCACGAGCTCTCGGCGGTTCATGTGTGCTCCTGGGGGTCGGGAACCGGAGGGCGGCAGCATGCCACTTCATCGGCTCGAACGCGCGCATCGGGGAGCGCACTTCTGCGACGGTCCTTCCGTCGGTGACCGAATCGTGCAACGATCGCGCCCGGCAGGGCTGCTCGGAAAGGGGAGGGTCTATTGAGCCGATCGGTGCGTATCTTCGTGGCCGAGACTATCGGCACGATGATCCTGATTCTCGGAGGTCCGGGGACCGTGATCTTCGCCCAGTTCATCGGGTTCAACATCGGTGTATTGGGTGTGGCGTTCGCCTTCGGGCTCAGCTTGCTGTGCGCGGCCTATCTCTTCGGTCACATCTCGGGGTGCCACATCAACCCGGCGGTCACCATCGCGATGTGGGCGCTCAAGCGCACCCACAGCAGGGAGGTGCCCTCCTACCTGCTCGGCCAGATCGTGGGTGCGCTGGTCGGCGGCCTGTTGATCTGGTTGCTTCTCGAGACGGGCGACAACACCCAGAACGCCAAGCTGGCGTCGAAGACGCTGTTCAGCGTCGCGTCGAACGGCTACGGCTCGCATTCGCCGGGCGGGTTCGAACTCGGTGCCGTGATCATCGCCGAGGTTTTGTTCACCGCGCTCTTCGTCCTCGTGATCGTCGGCACCACCCGCACGTCGATGATCCCGGGGTTCGCGGCGATCCCGATCGGGCTCATGCTCACTCTCGTGCACCTCATCAGCATCCCGATCGACAACACGTCGGTGAACCCCGTGCGCAGCCTCTCGACCGCCGTGTTCGCGAACAGCTTCGCGCTCGAACAGCTCTGGGTGTTCATCGTGTTCCCGATACTCGGCGGGCTCGTCGCCGCGGGGATCTGGATGTTCGTGACGACACCGGAAGAGGGTTGAGGCCACCCGGTAGTGTCCCGTCGTGGCCACGACCGGTTCCCTCGTGCGCGACCTGCGCGTGGCTCCCGGCAAGGCGGCCCAACTCGATGCGCGCGATCCCGGTCAGCGGTTGGGCCTGGGCAGGAAGGCCGAGGCGCACGGTCTGCTCGAGATCCTCAGCGTTCGCCTCGATGACCTGCACAGCCGACTGTGGGCAGAGGCGCGGCGCAGCGTCGTGCTCGTCCTCCAGGGGATGGACGCGGCAGGCAAGGACGGCACCATCCGCCGGGTCCTCAGCGGGCTGAACCCGCAGGGGTGTGAGGTCGTGAACTTCAAGGAGCCCACGAGCGTCGCGCTCGTGCACGACTATCTCTGGCGGGTGCACAACGCCTGTCCGGCGCGCGGCATCCTGGGCGTGATGAACCGGTCGCACTACGAGGACCTGGTGACGGCGCGAATGGTCGGCGTGATCGACGACGAGCAGTGCAAGCGCCGGTTCCGGCATGTGCGCGAGTTCGAACGGATGCTCACCGACGAGGGCACGACCCTCGTGAAGGTCTTCCTCCACATCTCGAAGGAAGAGCAACGCGTTCGGCTTCAGGAACGGATCGACGATCCGGCGAAGAACTGGAAGTTCCACCGCAGCGACCTCGAAGTGCGGGCCAAGTGGGACGAGTACCACGAACGCTACGAAGCTGCGCTCTCTGCCACCTCCACCCAATGGGCGCCGTGGTACGTGGTGCCGGGCGACCACAGGTGGGTCCGCGACATCGCGGTTGCCTCGATCCTCGTCGACGTGTTCGAACGGCTGGATCCCCGGATTCCCGAGCCCGAAACCGGCCTGGAGGGCGTCGTCGTCGACTAAACGACGAAATTGGGGTGGTCGACTGGTCCGCGCGGCGGATCATCGACCAGAATGAGTGTCCGATGGACGTCGAGTCGCGTGATTCCGTCTCTCTCAAGCCGGCCGAGCTCGACGAGCTCGGTCAGCTGGCCTCTGGCGTGGGCCTGCCGTTGCAGGACGAGCAGCTCGACCGCCATGTCGAGCAGTTCCCGCTGGTTGCCGTCGCGGCCGATGAGGGAGAGCTGTACGGCTTTCTGTTCGGGTCACTCGAGCGGATCGGCGGGACCCCGTGCATCCTGTGGGGCCTCGGCGTGATCCGGCGGGGTCGGCAGGCCCGTCCGAGCCTCGACGGGCTCGTGGCCGAGCTCTATCGGCGGGCGGCCATCTCGTTCCCCGACGAGGACGTGCTCGTCGCGGGCCGGGTCGCGCATCCTGCCGCCTATTCGCTCCTGAGCGTGCTCACCGATGTGTGCCCGCGTCCGAAGTACGCGCCCAACGGTGAGGAGCGCGCCTGGGGCCGACGGCTCGCGCGCCGGTTCGGGTGCGACGCTCGCTACGACGACCGCTCGTTCCGGCTGTCGGCGCACCACGCGCCTGAGCTGGTGCTCGACGCGCGCACGGTGAAGGCCGGGGGCAAGGTGGCTGCCGAGCTCATCGGCGAGGTCGATCCCGTGCGAGGCGAAGCCGTCATCGCGTACGGCTGGGCAATGGCCGAGGCGCTCGCCGACGGCCTCGCCACCCCCCGCAGCTAGCCCCTCGACCGATCATTTGGCGTCAGCGGCGCGAGTCGAGGGCGGCGTCGAGCTGGGCGCGGAGCGTGGCCGGGTCGGTGGTCGGAAGCCGGCACACGTAGTGCTCGCACACGAACGCCGTGGCCCGCCCGTCGTTCGGCGCGCGGTCGGCAAGGAGCGGCGTGAGGTGAGCGCCGGTGCCGGGTTCTGCGGTGACCTGTACCGATGCCGGGATCAGCCGTCGTCGTAGCTCGCCCAAGAGTTGTTCGGTCTGCGCGTCACCGGCCGCGCCCACGATCGCGACCTCGATCGGCGGCGTGACCATCCGCTCGAACGCGCCGAGCAGGTACGCGAACGCGGTGGGGTGCTCACCCAACAGCGGTGCCAGCGTTCGGATCCACTCTGAGGCTCGCGCCTCGTACTCGGGGACGCCCGTGAACGCGGCAAGCCGGAGGAGGCCGTTGGCCGCGAGCGAGTTCTCGGACGGCGTCGCGTTGTCCTGGTAGTCCTTCGGGCGCACGATCAGCGATTCGGCGTCGATGGCCGTGGTGAACACACCGCCCTGCTCCTCGTCGCCGAACAGCCGCAGGAGGTCGTCGGCGACGACACGCGCGTCGGCCAGCCACGCGACGTTGTCGACCTCCGCCAGTGTGAGCAGCGCTTCGAGCAGCGCCGCGTAATCCTCCGCGTACGCGAGCAGGTGCGCGCGGCCTCCCTGCCACGACCGGAGCAGGCGACCGTCGTCGCGCCGGAGCTCGCGCAGCAGGAAACGCGCATTCGTGCGGGCGACGTCCATCCAATCAGGGCGATCCAGCGAAAAGGCCGCCTCCGCGAGGGCGCGGAGGAAGAGCGCGTTCCATCCAAGGAGCACCTTGTCGTCGAGCCCGGGCCGCACGTGGGAGCCGCGCGCCGCAAGGAGTCGCGGCAGCGCGCGTGTGACCGCGTCGGGCGGTTCCTCCTCTCGGTCGACGACGTGCAGGATGTTGCCGCGGAAACCCGTGTGCGGGTCCTCGAAGTTCCCGCCCGCAGTGACGCCGAAGTAGCGGACCACCTCCGGCGTGTCGGCGCCGCACACGGTCTCGAGTTCCTCGAGTGACCAGCAGTAGAACTTCCCTTCGACGCCTTCGGAGTCCGCATCCTCGGCGGAGAAGAAACCGCCGTCGGGGTGATGCAGATCGCGCAGCACGTACTCGACGATCTCTTCGACGACACGCCGGTAGCGCGGCAGGCCGACAACGAGCCAGCCGTGCAGGTAGGCCCGCGCGAGCAGCGCCTGGTCGTAGAGCATCTTCTCGAAGTGGGGGACGAGCCAGTACGCGTCGACCGAGTAGCGGTGGAACCCTCCGCCTACCTGGTCGTACATCCCTCCGGCGCCCATCGAGTCGAGCGACACGGTGATCGTCTCGAGCGTCTCGGCAGACGGGTCACGGACCGCTTGCGCCAGGAGGAACGTGAGCGTCATCGCCTGCGGGAACTTCGGGGCGCTTCCGAAGCCGCCGAAGCGTGGATCGAACTGCGCATGGATTGCGGAGACCGCGACTCGGAGTACGTCGGCGGACACGTCGCCGGCATCGCGACTCGGCACCTCGGCACTGCGCGCGATCGCGTCGTGCAGGGTGCCCGCCTGTTCGAGCAGATCTGAGCGACGCTCGCGCCACGCGTCGGTGACCGCGTCCATGATCCGCACGAAGCCGGGCATGCCGGGACGGTCCACGCTCGGGAAGTAGGTCCCGCCGAAGAACGGACGTCCGTCGGGGTCGAGGAAGACGGTCATCGGCCAGCCGCCGTGACCGGTCATTGCCTGGACCGCCTGCATGTAGACCGCGTCCACGTCGGGGCGTTCCTCGCGGTCGACCTTCACGTTCACGAAGCGCTCGTTCATGCGCGCGGCGATCTCGGGGTCTTCGAACGATTCGTGTGCCATCACGTGGCACCAGTGACACGACGAGTACCCGACCGAGAGGAGGATCGGCTTGTCTTCGCTGCGTGCTCGCTCGAACGCGTCCTCGCCCCACGGGTACCAGTCGACCGGGTTTTCGGCGTGCTGGCGCAGGTAAAGGCTGGTCTCTGCGGCCAGGCGGTTCACGTGGCCATGCCGCGGCCTGCCCCCGGCTTCTTCCAGCCGTCGGGAGGGTCGGGTACCGCGTCGCGCAACGTGCCGAGGATCCGGTCGAGCTCGACTCGGTCGTGGGCGGAGAGCGCGCCGAACAGTTCGGATATCACCTCGGACCGCACCTTGCTCGCGGTGGTGAGCTGACGCTTGCCTTCCGGCGTGATGGTGAGCACCGTGACCCGGCGGTCGGTGGCGTGCGGGGACCGGGCGACGAGGCGGTCGGCTTCCAGCGCATCGACGAGACCGGTAATGGTTCGCGGTGCGACGTTGAGCGCGTTGCTCAGGTCGCGCATCCGCTGTGGCCCCTCGGTGAGGGTGTCGAGCACCCGGAGGCGCGCAAACGACAGGCCCGCCGCGCGCATGCGCTCGTTGACGTGCCACCGGAGCCGTCGCGTCACGCCGAATAGCGTGTCGGCGAGATCCTTGGGCTCGGGTTCGCTCACTCGGCCAACCTTAGGAGCAGAGCGAGTGCATGCGGCGACGAGCGAGCGACGCATAGAGGAGGCGTGATGGAGTCGAGACGACGTTCGCGGTTCACCGACGAGGAGATCGACGCGTACGCGGCGGCTCACTCGGCGGGGCCCGACGAGGTGCAGCGCGAGCTCCAGGAGATCACCGCTGAGCGCACCGGTCCGGCCGCGCGGATGCAGATCGGTGACGACCAGGCCGTGCTCATGGAGATGATCGTCCGGGCGATGGGCGCACGCCGGGCCGTCGAGATCGGCACATTCACCGGCTACTCCGCGCTCGCGGTCGCGCGCGGTATGGGTCCCGAAGGTCGGCTGCTCTGCTGCGACGTGAGCGAGGAGTGGACCGCAATCGCCCGTGAGGCGTGGGAGCGCGCGGGCGTCGCCGATCGTATCGAGCTGCGCATTGGTCCGGGGATCGAGACGCTGCGCGGGCTCGCCAGGGAAGAGCAGTTCGACTTCGCGTTCATCGACGCCGACAAGCCCGGCTACCCCGGCTACTACGAGGAGATCCTGCCCCGGCTCCGCCAGGGCGGCCTCGTGCTCATCGACAACGTGCTGCAGAACGGACGCGTCATCGACGAATCGGCAACCGACGAGAACGTGGAAGCCATTCGTGCGCTCAACGACACCATCGTGGGCGATCCCCGTGTACGCGTCGTGCTGTTGCCGATCGGCGACGGCGTCAGCGTGGTGCAGAAGGTCTGACGCGCGCGAGCTCTTCTTCCGCGGCGGCGCGCGCCCAGCGATAGTCGGGCTTTCCGGAGGGTGAGCGCACGACCGCGTCGACCAGCACGAGGTCGCGCGGCGCCTTGTACGCCGCGAGATGCGCGCGGACGTGGCGAGTGAGGTCCTCGGCGGTGAGGGTCGCGCCCGGACGCAGTTGCACGACCGCGACGACGCGTTCACCCCAGCGCTCGTCGGGCGTTCCCACCACTACCGCGTCAAAGACCGCTGGGTGTGACTTCACGACCGACTCGACTTCCTCGGGGTAGACCTTCTCGCCGCCGGTGTTGATCGACCCGGAGCCGCGTCCGAGCACCGTGATCGTGCCGTCGTCTTCGATCCGCGCGTGATCGCCCGGTACCGACCAGCGCACGCCGTGGACCACGGGAAAGGTCGCGGCGGTCTTCTGGGGATCCTTGTAGTACCCGATCGGTACGTGGCCGCGGCGTGCGAGCATGCCGACGACGCCGATTGGTGCGGGTCGGAGGTCGTCGTCGAGCACGGTGGTCTCGTCGTCGACACGAAAGCGCGGCGCGGTCTCGATCGGCCCTCCGGCTGCCGTGACGCTGCTTCCCTGACCGCCCGACTCCGACGATCCGAAACCGTCGATGAGGATCGTGCCCGGCAACTTCTGCACCCACAGCTGCTTCACCGAGGGGGAGAGGATCGCGCCGCCGGAGAGGACGACCGTGAGGGACGACAGGTCGAGCGCGGGGTCGAGCGTGTCGAGTGCCTCCACGAGTGGGCGTGCGAAGGCGTCGCCGACGATGACGAGGAAGGTGACCCGCTCGCGTGCGATGAGCTTCCAAAGGCGTGGAGGATCGAGATGGTGGTCGGGTGACAGCACCACCGTGCCGCCGGTGTACAGCGTGCCCAGCGCGAACCAGTGCGCGGTGCCGTGCATGAGCGGGCACGCGGGGAGCGTGCGGCGGTTCTCCTCGAGCTGGTCGAGGATCTCCTCGGGCTTCGAAATGGGCGCGTCGCCGAGATTCCCACCACCGAGTCCGCCGAAGAAGATGTCTTCGGCACGCCACATCACGCCCTTCGGGTTTCCCGTGGTGCCGCCGGTGTAGAGGATGTAGAGGTCGTCCGAGGAGCGCGGCCCGAAGTCGCGCGCCGGTGACGCGCCCGCAAGTGCGGCCTCGTACTCGACCGCGCCGAGGTCCCCACCGGTGTCGTCGTCGACGGAGAGGTAGGTGTCGAGGAGCGGCAGCTCAGTGCTGATCGCGGCGAGCTTCGGCGCGAACTCGCGGTGGAAGACGATGGCCTTGGCGTCGCAATCGTCGAGGAGGTACCGCAACTCCTCTTCCATGTAGCGGTAGTTGACGTTGATGGGCACCGCGCGCAGCTTCAGCGCGGCGAGCATGCCCTCGAGGTACTCGGTGCCGTTGTAGAGGAGGAGTGCTACGTGGTCCCCGACTCCGATGCCCTGCGCGGCGAGGAAGTTGGCCAGCCGGTTGGCGCGCTCCTCGGTCTGCGCATAGGTGAGGCGGCGTTCCCCGGAGATCAGCGCGTCGCGTGTCGGGATCTCGTCGGCGACGGCTTCCCAGAGGTCGGCGAGGTTGTACTCCATGCCTATTCGTCGCTCCCTGCTCGGCGGGGTACCCATCTCAGAAGAAGTCGGTGCCGCCGTCGACGGGGATGGTCGCGCCGACGACGAAGCTCGCCACCTCCGAGCAGAGGAACACGACGACGGGGGCCACCTCCTCGGGCAGCCCGACGCGGCCGATGTCGTTCGACGCGCCGTAGTCGCGGGTGATGGCTTCGTAGGCGGCTTCGAGTGGGCCCTCGGGCAGCCCGTCGAGGTCGGTTCCTACGAGGTACGAAGCGAGCGTGGGCGACATGACGATGCCGGGCGCGACGGTGTTGACGATGATCCCTTCGGGTGCCAGCGCACGCGACAGGTTCTTCGAGGCACTCGCCATCGCTGCTTTGGCCGCGGTGAACCCGATGAGCCCCGGGCTCTGGTGACGGATCGAGGCCGCCGCGACGTTCACGATGCGTGCGAACGTCGCCTTGCGCATGAGCGGGAGCGCGGCGCGCGTCGTGCGGATCATCGTGAGCACGCCGAGGTCGAACTCCTCGTGCCAGGTGTCGTCGGTGAGGTCGTCGAACCCGCCGACATGTGCAGGCCCGACCGTGTTGACCAGCACGTGACACTCTCCCCACCGCTCGTCGAGGAACGTGAAGGCGGCCTCGACCTCGCCGGTGTCGAGCAGGTCGCACTCGAGACCGATGGCGTCCTCGGCACCCAACCCGAGGAGCTCGTCTTCCGTTTCGCGCAGGTCCTTCGGCGTACGGGCGAGCACCGCGACACGGCAGCCCTCGCGCGCGAGCAGACCTGCCGTGACGCGACCAACCCCGCGCGATCCGCCTGCGACGACCGCCGCCCGACCCTGTAACCCGAGGTCCACGATCAGCCGTCCACCGTCAGGTTGCCAGCTGTCGCGCGAGAGCCGCCGCACTCAGCGGCGCGCCGGTTGCCCGCGTGACGAGGTCGTCCCAACGGACGGATGCGCCGGGTGCGAACACGTCACGTACGAGAAGCTCGCCCGCGGCGGGTCGCTCGACCAGGCCGCCGACGCGGTCGGTGAGCGTCGCGTCGAGCTGAGAAGCGAAGAGCTCTCCGTACAGATAGTTCTGGTAGTAGACCGGCGAGGCAGCGAGGTGGATCTTCGCGGCCCAGTCGGGTTCGTGCCGGCCAACGGGGCGGCGGACTTGCTGGTAGCGCTCGACGAGGTCCCACCAGAGGGTGTCGAGGTCGGCGTCGGGATCGGCGTAGAGCTGCCGCTCGAAGGTTGTCATCACGAGCACCCACCGGGCGAACACGAGGAGCGCGGCCCGCTGCGCGGCCTTCAGGTGGGGCGCCAGTGCTTCCACGGTGTCGCGGTCGACGCCCGCGACGTCGGCGAGCCACGCGGCATCTCGCGTGAGGCGTCCGAAGAGCATGGCGATGCCCTCGGTGGTGAGTGGGTGGGCTGGTGAGCGCACGAGCCAAGGGAGTGATCGTCCACACTCACGGTCGTACACCGCGTGGCCGAACTCGTGCAGCATCGTGTCCATCCAACGTTCGCTCGGTTCGACGTTGCACAGGACGCGAACGTCGCCTTCGCGGTCGATGTCGATGCAGAACGCGTGCTGACTCTTGCCGTCGCGCGCGTACAGATCGCTGCGCGCGAGCACGGCGCGGAGGTCGAGACCGAGACGGTCGTAGGTCCGTAGGGTCAGCGCTTCGAGGTCGGCAGCTTCGAAGAGGTGGTCGAGCGCGATCGGGCCGGCAGCAGGCGGGTCTTGGAAGAACGGGTCGGCGAGGTGCCACGGGCGGAGCTCGTCGACGCCGCACCCGAACCGGGCGGCGAGCGAAGCATCGAGCGCAACCTTCCACTCGGTGAATGGCGTCTCAGTGGCGCGATCGACGTCGGCGAGGGTCGCGAAGAGACGGGTCTCGTCGAGCTCCCCGGTTTCGAGCGCGAGCGCGAAATGATCGCGGTAGCCGAGGGTGCGGGCTGCTTCGTTTCGCAGACGCGCCAGCTCGCGGACTCGGTCGCCTGCCTCGGCGCCGATCTGCTTCGACGCCTCCCACGCGGCGCGGCGCTCGCCGGGGTCGGCGCTCGTGCGCAGAAAGTCGACAATCGTGTTGTCGTCGACCCGTTGACCGTCGATGGTTCCGCGGAAGTTGTTGAAGGTCGACTCGACGCGGGTCTCCAGCTCAACGATCGCGACGCGGAGGTCGGCCGGAACCTGGTGCGGGACGAAACCATCGTGGAGCAGGTCGAGCCGGCGGCGCAGGAGCGGATCCGCTCCGGAGCCGTTCGCGGCGCGCGCGGAGCGGATCTCCGCGAATGCGTTGCTGTCGCCGAGGAGCTCGCGGCGCGCCAGCTCGGCCGCGGTGCGGCGCCGGTCGGCTTCGGGCGAGGACCGGGTGTTCGCCTCCCACCATGCAACGGCTAACTCGAGCTCGAGCGGCTGGAGACGCGCTTCAAGGTCGTCGACGAGGTCGACCGTGCTGCCCATGCGCCGGGGAGTCTACGGAGTCGCGTTGCTCAGGTCTTGCCGGCCGCCAGGATCGCGCGCGCGTGCCGCGCGAGAGGCTCGTCGACCATCTGGCCCTCGAAGTCGATCGCGGCCTCGCCACGAGCTGCGGCCGCCTCGTAGGCGTCGAGCAGGCGCCGAGCGCGCTCGATCTCCTCGGTCGAGGGCGAGAACGCGCGGTTGGCGAGTTGAACTTGAGCAGGGTGGATGCAGAGCTTGCCGCGGTATCCGAGCGCACGCCCCTGAGCGGCGTCCTCGAGGAACCGGCCGTCGTCGCCGAATGCAGTGACGACCTGGTCGATCGCGAGGACGCCCGCAATCCGGGCTGCGAGCGCCACGCGCGAGCGCGCGTAGAGCACTTCCGTGCTCGATTCGGTACGCATCCCGCCCATGTCGGCGACGAAGTCTTCGGCGCCGAAATAGCAGGCCGCGACGGGCGGGACGAGGAACTCGCGCGCCGCTTCGACGCCGAGCGCGGTTTCCACGCCTGCGATCACCTGCAGGTGGCCGAGCCCCGCGGCGCGGAGCGCGCCGGCAACCGTGCGGACATGTTCGACGGTCTCGATCTTGGGCACGATGACGCCGGTGAGCTCCGGCGCGCATGCCTCCGTGACGTCGGCGTCGAACCAGTCGGTCGGGACGGCATTCACGCGCACGTAGACCGCGAGACCAGGGTGGGCGTTCAGCAATTCCGGCCCCATGCGCCTCGCGTGCGGGCGAGCGTCGGCCTTGGCGTCCGCGGGCACCGCGTCCTCGAGGTCGATCACCACGCCGTCGGGACTGCTGCGCGGGAGCTTGGCGAGCATGTCGGGCCGGCTCGCGGGCGCGAAGAGGAGGCTCCGGAGGCGCCTGACCTCGGCCACGGTCACTCGGTGGGCCGGCGCGACATCAGCGCGTTGCGGCGCGCGCGGCACACGAGCTCGTCGCGCTGGTTGAAACCCCGATGCTCGAACGTGACGATGCCGGCGTCGGGTCGTGACTTCGACCCGCGGCGAGCAATCACCTCGGTCTCGGCGTGGATCGTGTCACCGTGGAACACGGGCGCTGGGAACACGACTTCTTCGAAACCGAGGTTGGCGATCGTCGTGCCGTGAGTGGTCTCCAGCACCGATATCCCCACGAGCAGCGCGATCGTGAACATGCTGTTCACGAGGGGCTGGCCGAACTCGGTCTGCGCTGCGTACTCGGCGTCGAGGTGCAGGCGGGCCGGGTTCATCGTCATCGTGGTGAAGAGGATGTTGTCGGTCTCGGTGACGGTGCGGGTGAGCGCGTGCTGCACCACCAGTCCGACCGGGAGCTCCTCGAACCACTTGCCGTGATGCGGTTGAAGATCGCTCACGATTGGACAGGTGGTCTTACTTGAACCAGATGCGCTGGTACTCGCGGCTCATCGGGTGCAGGAGCAGGGCGACGAGGGCGCCGTCGAACATCAGGTTGATGATGGCGGTCGACGTGAGGACCGAGGAACCGAACACCGCCAGCAGCATGATCACCTGGAGCACCGCGCCCGCGACCGCCACCGCATAGCCCCACCGCTTCTCGTTGGCGATGCCGAAGCCCCCTGCACCGAGCGCGATCGCCATCACGAATCCGGCGAGTAACGACGTCGCGATCGGGAAGATGAAGCCGAAGACGGCGTCGATGTAGCAGAGGAACGTCGCGATGACGAGCGTCTGCGGCTGGAAATGATTGACCCACTTCCACTGGTTCACGTGCTCATTGTTGCCGATCCGAGGGCAGGGTGGGGGATCGCGTCGCGGGCACGCAGTTGCCCGCATGCGGCGGCGATGTCGGTCCCGCGGTTGCGCCGCACGGTCGCGGTCACGCCGCGGGCCCGGACCCGCTCGGCGAAGGCACGCAGCCGGGGCGTTGCCGTGGCCTCGCCGCCGAACCCGGCCGTGGGGTTGAGCGGGATCAGGTTCACGTGCGCCCCGCCCGCCCCCGGGAAGCTGCCCAGGAGCCGTCCGAGCGCCTCGGCCTGCGCAACCGAGTCGTTGACCCCGGCGATGCAGGCGTACTCGAAGGAGACCCGTCTTCCCCTGGCGCCGGCGAAGTCGGCGGCGGCGTCGAGCACCTCGGCGATCGGATACCGCTGGTTGAGTGGGACGAGCTCACTGCGCTCGTCGTCGGTGGCCGCGTGGAGCGACACCGCGAGGGTGACGGGCAGCCGCTCGAGCGCGAGCCGCCGGATGCCGGGAACCACGCCGACCGTGCTCACGGTGATGCGCCGGGCCGAGATGCCCAGGTCGTCGTGTAACCGTTCGATCGCCGCCCAGGTCGCGTCGTAGTTGGCAAGTGGCTCGCCCATCCCCATGAACACGACGTTGCGGACGCGCTGCGGTGAGGTGTGCGCCGCGCGCAGCACCTGCTCGACGATCTCGGCGGCGTCGAGCTGCCGTTCGAAGCCGGCTTGTCCGGTCGCGCAGAACGTGCAACCCATCGCACAACCGGCCTGCGACGACACGCAGACCGTTGCCCGCGTCGGAGAGCGCATGAGCACGGTCTCGATCTGGGTGCGATCGCGAGTGCACGCCCACAGCCACTTCGTCGTCATGGTGTCGTGCGCGGTCGCTTCGGTCACGAGATCGAGGGTGAGCGGCAGCGCGTCGGCGAGGCGCGAGCGGAGCGTGCGGGGCAGTGTGGTGACGTCGTCGAGGGGGCGGACCTCGGCGTAGAGCGCGCCCCAGAGCTGACCGGCGCGGTACCGCGGTTCGCCCCAGCCGTCGAGCAGTGCTTCGACCTCGCCGCGCGTCGCGCCGTAGCGGGATCGGGTTGGGCTGCTCATGACGCGGCGGAAGTGACCGTGCGGCCGTAGGCACGGTCGACCCGGTGCGTGACGAAGGCGAGCGACCGATAGAGCGCGACCGCGGCCGTGTTGTCACCGTCGACGTAGAGCATGCCCATCGTGATGCCCCGGCCGGCGAGCGACGCGAGGCCGCCGATGGTCAACGCTCGACCGAGCCCGCGGCCCTGGCGGCCGGGCTCTGTACCGATCACATAGATCTCCCCGAGCGCGACGGGCTCCTTCGGGGGATCGGTCGGGTGCACTTTCGTCCAGCAGAAGCCGGCCAGGCCGTCGTCGTCGAACGCGAGCAGGAAGCCGTTGGGATCGAACCAGCCCGCGCGCTCGCGTTGGTGGAGCGTGTCGAGGGTCCAGCCCCCCTGTTCCGGGTGGTTGGCGAACGCGCGGTTGTTGACGCCGAGCCACTCGACCTCGTCCTGTCCGACCACGAAGGTGCGGACCTTGACCCCGTCGGGCCACTCGGGATCTTCGGGGAGGGGGAGCGGCACGCGCAGCTCCAGGAGCTCGCGTTCGAGCGCGAAGCCGGCTGTGCGGGGCAGGTCGTCGTGGTGATCGCCGTGGAGCCAGATCGTGACGTGGCCGCCGCCCTCGCGTGCCACGACGTCGATGGCTGATGCGAGCAACGCGCCGAGAGCGCGTTCCTGTCCTGGCAACGCTGCGAGTTCCGCTGACCATCCAGCGGGTTGATGATGAGCGAGGTGCACGTAGGCCGCCGCCGCGCCGTCGTCGCCGGGGAGCAGGATCCCGCGGTCGCCGAGCGTCCCGCGGCCTTCGAGCCCGGACCACGTGAGATCACCGAACGGAGCGGTGCCGGATGCGGCCTCGACCGACGCGGCGAGGCTTCGCACCGCCGCGACATCGGCGGGCGCGAACCGTTCGAGCACGCGCGCCTCGAGCATCTCGTCGAGGGTACCGGCCCATCCCGCCACCATGGGTCGCTCGCTGCTCGCCGGGATACGCGGCTCGCGGGCGCTCGCTGCCGGGGGCGCGGCGGTCGTATACGTTGCGAACCGCACACTCACGACACGCCACGATTGCTGGGAGACGGCCATGGAGATGACCTCGTACGAGCCCGGAGTCCCGTCATGGGTCGATCTCGGCACGCCCGACCTCGACAAGGCCGCCGCGTTCTATTCGGATCTCTTCGGATGGGAGTGCCCCGAAGGGCCCGCCGAGGCCGGCGGATACCGCGTGTGCCACGTCGGCGGCAAGCCGGTTGCCGGTCTCGGTCCGCAGATGAACCCCGGTCCGCCCGCGTGGTCGTGTTACGTGAACGTCGAGAGCGCGGACGACACCGCGGCGAAGGTGAGCGCGAACGGCGGGCAGGTGTTCATGCCGCCGATGGACGTGATGACCGCCGGCCGCATGGCGGTGTTCGCCGATCCGGTCGGCGCCGCGTTCGGTGTGTGGCAGCCGGGTGACCACAAGGGCGCTGCACTCGTGAACGAGCCCGGCACCTTCTCGTGGAGCGAATTGCTCACGACCGACGTTCCCGCGTCGAAGGCGTTCTATGGCGCGGTCTTCGGCTGGGGCGCCGAGACGCATGGTGAAGGCTCGGGTGCGTACACCGAATGGCAGGTCAACGGTCGCTCGATCGGCGGGATGATGGAGAAGCCGCCCCAGATGCCGGCTGAGGTCCCGCCCCACTGGGCCGTGTACTTCACCGTCGCCAACACCGACGACGCCGTCGCGCACGTCACCGAACTCGGTGGCGCGGTGATGAATCCGCCGATGGACATCGAGCCCGGCCGCTTCGCCGTGGTCGCGGACCCGACCGGCGGTGTGTTCAACGTGATCGCGCTCAACGCCGAGATCGGCGGTTAGCTCCTCGCGTCTAGCGTCACGTGCGTGGCCCGTCCGAGGGGAGCGAAGGCGCGCGCGATCGAGGTGATCGCCCGGCTCGCGGAGGAGTACCCAGGCGCAGAGTGCGCGCTGGTGCACGAGAACGCGTACGAGTTGCTGGTGGCGACGATCCTGTCCGCGCAGACCACCGACGAGAATGTCAACAAGGTCACGCCGGAGTTGTTCGTGAAGTATCCGACGCCACGCGATCTCGCGCACGCCGATCCCGCCGACGTGGAAGCGATCGTGCACTCCACCGGCTTTTTCCGTTCGAAGACGAAGAACCTGCTCGGTATGGCGCGCATGCTCGACGAGGAATTCGACGGCGACGTGCCGACCGAGCTCGACGACCTCGTGAAGCTGGCGGGTGTCGGTCGGAAGACGGGCAACGTCGTGCGGTCGGTGGCGTTCGACCTGCCCGGCTTGCCGGTCGATACGCACGTCGGAAGGGTGGCGCGCCGCCTGAAGCTCACCACCGAGACCGATCCGGTGAAAGCGGAGCTCGACCTCAACGCGCTCGTACCGCCGGAGGAGCGCGGCCGCTTCTCGTTGCGCCTCATCCTGCACGGTCGCCGCGTGTGCTTCGCGCGCAAGCCGAACTGCCCAGGATGCGTGCTCGTCGATATCTGCCCGTCGGCCGAGCCCAGCGCGAGGTAGCAGTTAGCCCGACTCGGCGAGGGTGCCTGCCGCGCGTTCGAGCGCACGGCGCGCTCCGAGCAGCGAGCGCTCTGCGAGGTCGAGGTCGTTTGCGATCGCCGAGTCGGGCGATTCGCGGTAGCGGTCGCCGATCGCCAGGACGCGCGCCGCGAGCTCCTCGAGCTGCGCGCGCAGGGTGGACAGTTCTGCGAGGTCCGACGAGGGCATGACGGCAACGGTATCGGGCAATGCGAAGGGGCGGGAACAGGCTCACGGTTACCATGAGCGCACCGTGTTGACCCGAATCGACCTCCGCGGCGTCACGGATCTTGCTGCACTGCTGCAACCTCCGACGGCCGACGACGACGTCACCGCGGCCACGCGCGCCATCGTCGACGATGTGCGCGACCGCGGAGATGCCGCGCTGCGTGAGCTCACCGAACGATTCGACGGCTGGTCCGGAGGCGCGCTCCGCGTCACGAGCGGGGCGCTCCACGAGGCGCTCGCGGGCGCCGAGCCGGCGTTCCGAGCCGCGCTCGCGCACGCAGCGACCGAGATCCGTACCTATCACGAGAGCCAGCTCCAACCCGCTCCGCGACTCGTTCGCGGTGGCATCGACCTCGAGGAGATTGTCCGGCCGGTCGACCGCGCCGGCCTCTATGTCCCGGGTGGTCGCGCCGCGTACCCGTCCACCGTGCTCATGACCGCGATACCCGCGCAGGTGGCCGGCGTTCCCGAACTCGCATTGTGCGTACCTGCGGGCCCCGACGGGCAGGTCGCCGCCCCCACGCTCGCCGCGGCGGCGTTCGTCGGCATCGACGAGGTGTATCGCGTGGGAGGCGCCCAGGCGATTGCTGCGCTCGCGTACGGGACCGAGAGCATCCGTCCTGTCGACGTGATCGTGGGGCCCGGCAACGCGTACGTCGCGGCGGCGAAGCGCGAGCTTGCGGGCATCGTCGGTATCGACGCGCTCGCTGGACCGTCGGAGGTCGTCGTCGTCGCCGACGCGAGCACTCCACCAGAGTTTGTCGCCGCCGACCTCGACGCTCAGGCCGAGCACGGTCCGGGAGGGAGCGCGGTGCTCATCACGTGGGATCCCGAGGTTGCCGACGCTGTCGAGGGCGCCGTCGACGAGATCGTGCGCGACACGGGATCCGTGATCCTCGTCGATGGGCCGGAACAGGCGATGGAAGTGGTGAACATCGTCGCGCCCGAGCACCTGCAGCTCATGACGAGCGACGCCGACTCGCTCGTGCCGCTCGTGCGCAACGCCGGCGCGGTCTTCGTCGGACCATGGGCGCCCGCGGCAGTCGGTGACTACGTAGCAGGAGTCAACCATGTGCTTCCAACCGCGCGAACAGCACGCTTCGCCAGCGCGCTGAGGGTCGACACGTTCCGGAAGCACATCCACGTGGTGCGCGTCACTGCGGCCGGCCTCGGTGCGGTCTCCGAGCACATCGAGGCGTTGGCCGCGGCTGAAGGTCTTCCCGCGCACGGTCGCAGCGCCGCGCTGCGCCGATCTGCCGCATTCGTCCGGGACGCGACGTGAACGCGCCGGTCGCGCCGCGCGACGACCTGCGCGCGCTCGAGGGCTATCACTCACCGCAGCTCGACGTGTCGGTACGGCTCAATACCAACGAGAGCCCGTACCCACCCCCGCCCGAGTTCGTCGACCGTTGGCTCGCCGAGCTGCGCGACGCGCCGCTGAACCGCTACCCGGATCGTGGCGCCCACGACCTGCGTGCGGCGCTGGGGCGCCATCTGGGCCAGCCGCCCGAGCGGCTGTTCTGTGCGAACGGATCCAACGAGGTGTTGCAGACGCTCCTCCTCTCGTACGGCGGGCATGGCCGGCGCGCCGCGGTCTTCGAGCCCACGTACGCGCTCCACGGCCACATCGCGCGTCTCACCGGTACTGAGGTGGTGATGGGGGAGCGCCGTGCCGACTTCTCCATCGACGTCGACGCGGCGCGCGAGCTCGTCGCCGCGCAACAGCCCACGATCGTGTTCGTGTGCAGCCCGAACAACCCGAGCGGCACTGTGGAGGACACGGACACCATCGAGGCCCTCCTCGACGCAACCGTTGGGCTCGTCGTGGTCGACGAGGCGTACGGCGAGTTCGCACCCCACAGCGCGCTCGACCTCGTCCACGACGACGGCCGGCTGGTCGTCGTGCGCACCTACTCGAAGGTGTGGTCGATGGCCGCGCTGCGCCTGGGCTTCGCGGTCGCACCGCCTTGGGTTGTCGAGCAGCTGGAGCAGGTTGTGCTGCCGTACCACCTCGCGGCCGCCACGCAGATCGCCGGAAGGGTCGCGCTCGACCTCGCGGACGAGATGAACGACCGCGTCGCGCGTCTGGTCGACGAGCGCGAGCGGATGTTCGACGCGCTCGAAGGTATCGACCGCGTCACCGCGTTCCCATCGG
This sequence comes from Acidimicrobiia bacterium, assembly GCA_040880805.1. Taxonomy (NCBI): domain Bacteria; kingdom Bacillati; phylum Actinomycetota; class Acidimicrobiia; species Acidimicrobiia bacterium. Next base: position 70,971 of record JBBDHW010000042.1, read on the forward strand.
GCGCGAACTTCGTGCTCTTCCAGGTTCACGGCGATGGCCACGCCCTCTGGGAGGAACTCGTGCAACGCGGCGTGCTCGTGCGCGACTGTTCCAGCTGGCCGCGCCTCGCGCATTGCCTGCGCGTGACCGTCGGCACGCCAGAGGAGAACGACGCGTTCCTCTCCGCGCTCCGTGAGTCAGTCCGGGAGGTGGCCGCCTGATGGCGAGATCGTCGCAACAGCACCGCGTCACCAAGGAGACCACCGTCGACCTCGCGCTCGAGATCGACGGCGGTGGTAGCGCCACCGCGTCCACCGGTATTCCGTTCTTCGACCACATGCTCGAGCAGCTCGGGAAGCACGGCGGGTTCGACCTCCGCATCGAAGCCACCGGCGACCTCGAGGTCGACCTGCACCACACGGTGGAAGACGTCGGCATCGTGCTCGGCACGGCGTTCAAGGACGCCGTGGGCGACAAGGCGGGGGTGCGACGGTTCGCGTCCGCGCTGGTGCCTCTCGACGAGGCGCTCGTGCAGGTTGCGCTCGATCTGTCGGGCCGCCCCTTCCTCGTCTACGAGGTCGACCCGGTCGTGGAGTGGATCGGCACGTTCGACCCTCAGCTTGCAGAAGAGTTCTGGCGCGCGTTCGCGTTCGCGGCGGGGATCACGCTGCACGTGCGTTCACTGGCCGGCCGGAACGGGCATCACGTGATCGAGGCGTCGTTCAAGGGCGTCGCGCGCTCGTTGCGTGACGCGGTGAAGATCGAAGGCAGCGGCGTGCCGTCCACGAAGGGAAGCCTTTGAGCCACGGCCGGCTCGAGCTCTTCCCGTCGATCGATCTGCGCGATGGCAAGTGTGTCCGGCTGTACCAGGGTGACTTCGACGCAGAGACCGTCTACGACGACGATCCGGTCCGCGTCGCGCGCGAGTTCGAGTCCGAGGGTGCGTCGTGGATCCACGTGGTCGACCTCGACGCCGCGCGCACCGGTGAGGGCGCCAACCTTTCGGTGATCGAGGCGATCTGCGCGGCGGTCTCGTGCCGGATACAGGCCGGCGGAGGCGTGCGCACAATCGAGGCGGCCGGCGACCGGCTGCTCGCGGGCGTCGCGCGCGTCGTGGTCGGCACCGCAGCCGTCGAGGACCCCTTACTCGTCGCCGATCTCTGTACGTTGCACCCCGGGCAGGTGGCCGTGGGCCTCGACGCGCGCGGCCGCGAGGTTGCCACTCGGGGTTGGGTCGAGGGCACCGGCCTCGATCTCGTCGATCTCGTCCGCAGTTTCGATGCGGGCGGCGTCTCGGCGCTCGTTGTCACCTCGATCGGCCACGACGCCACCTTCAAGGGGCCGGATCTCGACCAGCTCGGCGCTGTCCTCGAGGCCACCACGATTCCGCTGATCGCCAGTGGCGGAGTCGGCACGCTCGACGATCTCCGCGCGCTGGGCCAGTTCGAGCGCGCGGGACGACGCTTCGCGGGCGCGATCGTCGGCAAGGCGATCTACGAGCATCACTTCACCGTTGCCGAAGCACTGGCGGTCGCGGACGCTCGCTGGGTGTAGCGACTCGCGATACGGTCAAGGCAGGCGCGGCGCCGCCGGGCCGGAACCAAGGGGGTTCGCATGGGCGACGGGGCGAAGAGCGAGGCGATCGACGAAGGATTCTTCCGGCGTTACCGCGAGCTGCTCGACGCGGAAGACGCCGCCTTCGATGAACTCGAGCACGCCTACGAGGAAGGCGATCGCGCCACCTTCGACGCCGACCTCGCGGCTTGGCGTGCTTCCGCGGAGCGCCGGATGGCCTTCCTCGAGCGGAAGGGCCTCACTCCCGTAACAACGGGTTAGCTCATCCCGAGCTGGTCCAGCAGGAACGCCTGCACGAACGCCTCGTCGCGCCAGGCGTCGTAGCGTCCCGACGGACCCGAATGGCCGGCGCCGAGCTCCATCTTGAGCACGAGCAGGTTGTCGTCACTCTTGGTCGCACGGAGCTTGGCGACCCACTTCGCGGGCTCCCAATACTGCACGCGGGGGTCGTTCAGGCCGCCGGTGACGAGCAGCGCGGGATATGCCTTCGCCTCGATGTTGTCGTACGGCGAGTACGACTTCATCAGCGCGTAGAGTGCGGGGTCGTCGACGGGATCGCCCCACTCCTCCCACTCCGTCACCGTGAGCGGCAGCGTGTCGTCGAGCATCGTGGTGAGGCAGTCGACGAACGGCACTTCGGCGACCACCGCCCGGAAGAGGTCGGGGCGGAGGTTGACCACCGCACCCATGAGCAGCCCACCCGCGCTGCCGCCGCGCGCTGCGAGGCGGTCGGGACTGGTCCAGCCCTCGGCTACGAGGTGCTCTGCGCACGCGATGAAGTCGGTGAACGTGTTGGGCTTGTGCATCAGCTTGCCGTCGTCGTACCACCGACGACCGAGCTCGCCACCTCCCCGAACATGCGCGATCGCGTACACGATGCCGCGATCGAGGAGGCTCACCCGAGCCGACGAGAACGTCGGGTCCATCGAGGCTTCGTAGGAGCCGTAGCCGTACAGCACGAGCGGGTTGCCGTCGGCCCCTTGACGCCGGTCGCGGCGGTAGACGAGCGACACCGGCACGCGCGTGCCGTCGGTGGCGGTTGCCCACAGTCGTTCGGTCGCGTACTGCGTGGGGTCGTACCCCGCGACCGGCTGGCACTTCACGAGCGTCGCGTCACGGCTCACGAGGTCGTAGTCGTACGACGACGACGGTGTGACCAGCGACATGTAGCCGTAGCGCAGGGTCGTGGTCGCGAACTCGGGGTTCGCCCCGACCCACATCGAGTAGACGCCCTCTACGGTTGCGACGACATGGTCGTGGGGGGCG
>JBBDHW010000042.1:73800-99620 GCA_040880805.1 Acidimicrobiia bacterium
GGGCCGGCGACGGTACCGTCGTCGCCGAGGCTGAGCACCCGCAGCCGCTCGAGGCCCTCGCTGCGCTCGGAGACGGCCAGGTGGCACTCGAACGCGTCGACGTCGTCGAGACGGACGCTCGGCCGGTGCGCGAGCACCGTTGTCCAGTTCGAGCGCGACGGCGCATCCGTGGGCGTGACCATGAGCGCGAAGTTCTCGGCGCCGTCGGCGTTCGTGAGCACGAAGAGACGACCAACATTGTCGAGCCCCTCGTGGTGCTCGACGTGGTACTCGTGACCCTGCACCCGCGGCTCGACGACGCGCGGTTCGGACGTGGGGTCGTCGGCGTCGACGAGGCGCACTTCGCTCGTGATCTTCGACGCGGAGTGTGCGAAGAGAAATCGTCCCGTGCGCGCGCGTTCTACGGAGACGTAGAAGCGGTCGTCGTCTTCTTGGTATACGAGCACGTCCGACTCGACTGGTGTCCCGAGCGTGTGCCGCCACACCTGCCAAGGGCGCATGGCGTCATCGGGCCGGGTGAAGAACACGGTTCGCTCGTCGTTCGCCCAGGCGAGGCTGTAGTACACGTCGGGCACCACGTCGTCGAGATCGGCACCCGTGTCGAGCGAACGGAAGCGCAGGTCGTAGCGTTCGCCGCCCGTCGAGTCGGTGGTGTACGCGGCGACGGTCTGCGCGGGGTTCATCTCGAGATCGCCCACGGCGAAGTAGTCGTGTCCGTGTGCGAGCTCGTTCTCGTCGAGGACGACTGCTTCACCGGGCGTACGCCCGGGCGGTGCACCCGGATCCGGGAGACCCGGTGTGCCCGCAGCGCGCCGGCAGTGCACGTTGTACTGCCGGCCCTGAAGTGTGCGCACGAAGTACTCGAAGTCGCCGCGGCGCACCGGCGCCGACGCGTCGGTCTCCCGGACTCGAGCGACGATCTCCGCGTACAAGCGGTCGCGCAGCGCATCTGTGTGTTCGAGCGATGCGCGGGTGTACGCGTTCTCCGCTTCGAGGTATGCGAGCACATCGGGGTCGTCGCGTTCCCGCAGCCAGAACCACGGGTCGATGCGCTCGTCGCCGCGGTGAAGCAATGTGGTGGGGCGCGCAGGCGCGACGGGGGGCGTCAGAGCTGGCACCGGATCTCGCACCGGGGGATTCTCGCAGAAGGATCGTCGGCACCGGGAGTACGCTCGATCGTCCATGGAGCCCGCAGCACGGCCGATCGAGGCCACGCCGATAGAAGCCACCGAAGAGGAGCTCTCGTACGTCGAGTACGACGCCAACGGCCTCGTCCCCGCCATCGTGCAGGAGGAGGGCACCAACCAGGTGCTCATGCTCGGCTGGATGAACGAGGAAGCCCTCCGACGCACCCTCGCCACCGGCCGCACGTGGTTCTGGAGCCGGAGCAAGCAGGACTACTGGTGCAAGGGCGAGACGTCAGGCGACCGTCAGTGGGTGCGTGAGGCGCGTTACGACTGCGACGTCGACGTTCTCCTCTTCGTGGTCGAGCAGGAAGGCGACGGCGCGTGCCACACGAAACAGCGCAGTTGCTTCTTCCGAGCCTTCGGCAGCGGCGCCGCACCCGGGCCGGTCTGAGCCCGGATGACCACCATCCGGCCGTCGCGTGAGGAGTTCGTCGCGCTGGCGCGCGGCCACACCGTCGTACCGGTGTGGCGCGAGGTGCTGGCCGACCTCGAAACGCCGGTCTCGGCGTTCGTGAAGCTGGTCGGCGCTGCCGAACACGACGCGCCGGGTTTTCTCCTCGAGTCGGTCGAGCACGCGGAGCGCTGGGGGCGGTTCTCGTTCATCGGACGCGATCCGGTGCTCACGATGGTGGCACGCGGACGATCGGTCGAGCTGTACGGCACTCCACCGCCCGGTGTGCCCACGAACGACGGCGCGCTCGCGGCACTCGAAGCGCTGCTCGCCGCGTACCGCGCGCCGCAACTCGCGGAGTTGCCGCCGTTCCACGGTGGTGTCGTCGGCTACCTCGGCTACGACGTGGTGCGCGAGATCGAGCGACTCCCCAACGTACCCACCGACGACCGCGGCACCCCCGACGCGGTGCTCTCGGTCACCGGCCATGTCACCGCCTTCGACCACTTCCGTCAGCGTCTCTATCTGATCGAGAACGTGTTCCTCGAACCTGGGGCGGGAGATGCGGTGGCCTCGACCGCGTACGACGACGCGGCGGTGCGCCTCTCGGCGCGCGTGGAGGAGCTGGCGCGACCGTTGCCCTACGTGCCGTCGCCGCCGCCGGCCCGAGAGCTCGACGAGCTACCGGAGTTCTCGTCGACGATGGGATCGGGTATGTACCACGCGGCCGTCGACGCGGCGCGTGAGCACATCCTCGCGGGCGACATCTTCCAGGTGGTGCTCGCGCAGCGCTTCGACCTCAGCGGGCACTTCGACCCGTTCGACGTGTACCGCGTGCTGCGCCAGGTCAACCCGTCGCCCTACATGTACTTCGTCCGCCATCCCGAGGTCACGCTGGTCGGTTCGTCACCGGAGCCGCTGGTGCAGCTCCTCGACGGTCGCGTGATCAGCCGGCCGATCGCCGGGACCCGGCGGCGTGGGCGCACCGAAGCCGACGATCGCCGGATGGCCGCCGAGCTCTCGGAGCACCCGAAGGAGCGCGCCGAGCACGTGATGCTCGTCGACCTCGCCCGCAACGACGTCGGCCGCGTCGTGCGTTTCGGTACCGAGCAGATCGAGGAGCTCATGGTGCTGGAGAAGTACTCGCACGTGATGCACCTCACGAGCCAGGTCGTCGGTGAGCTTGCCGAGGGCAAGCACGCGGTCGACGTGCTGCGCGCAACGTTCCCCGCGGGCACGGTCAGCGGCGCGCCCAAGGTGCGCGCGATGGAGATCATCGACGACCTCGAGCCCACCAAGCGCGGGCCCTACGCCGGAGTGGTCGGCTACGTCGACTTCTCGGGCAACCTCGACACTGCGATCGCGATCCGCACCATGGTGTGGCGCGACGGCCAGGCGAGCGTGGAAGCGGGCGCGGGAATCGTCGCCGATTCGATCGCCGCCGACGAAGATCTGGAATGTCACAACAAGGCGCGGGCGTTGCTCACGGCAGCAGCCGCGGCGCGAGGCCTCGCGCCCCTCGGATCCTCGGGTACCGCATGAACGACCGCATGCACCACCGGGAACAGCTCGATGCCCTCCACACCGGCGCGGCGGTCGTCGACCGCTCGGATCGCGGCTTCGTCCTCGTCACGGGTGAGGACGCGCGCTCGTTCCTGCAGGCGCTGGTGTCGGCCGACCTCGACCCGCTCGAGGACGGCATGGGCGCGCCCTCGCTGCTCCTCACACCTCAGGGCAAGCTCGACGTCGCGTTCCGGCTCCTCGTCGTCGGTGACGACCTGTGGCTCGACTGCGAGCCTGGCTTCGGCGCGCAGCTGAAGGCCTCGCTCGACCGGTTCCGTATCCGCGTCAAGGCCGAGGTGGTCGACCGCTCCGACGAGTTCGGGATGCTGTCGGTGATCGGCCGCACTGAACACGTCGCCGACGCGGGTACACGTACCGTGCGCACCGCGCATGGCGTTGACATCCTGGGCCCCGCAGCATCGGTCGAGCAGGTCCGCTCCGCTCTGTCGCCCGATGTATGGACAACGGTCGGTCCTGTCGCGTACGAGGCATGGCGGATCGAGCAGGGCATTCCCGTGCAGCCGTTCGACATCGACGACAAGACGATCCCCCAGGAAGCCGAGCTGGAGCACGACGCGGTCTCCTTCACCAAGGGCTGCTTCCTCGGTCAGGAGCTGGTGTGCCGCATCGACAGCCGCGGCCACGTCAACCGGTTCCTGCGCCGGTTCACCACGATCGAGGGCGATTGGCCCGCGCGCGGCGCGGAGGTGGTGGTCGACGGCAAGATCGTCGGCGCGCTCACGAGCGTCGCCGCGTCCGAGGTGCCCACGGGCGCGCTCGGCTACGTGCGCCGCGAGGTGGAACCTCCCGCGACCGTCGACCTTCACTGGGACGGCGGGAGCGCGCGAGCGGTGATCCGGTCGCTCAGAGAAGCCGCCCCGCCGGGCTGAACGTCTTCACGTAGCGCAGCCGGTCGTCCTGTCGCTCGTAGCCCGCCGCGGTCCAGAACGCGTTCGCGGCGGCTTCGTCCGGAAGGACGATGAGATGGAACCGGCGCGCGCCCAATGCGTGGAGCCGGCGTTCGCCGTGCTCCACGAGCATCGCCGCGATCCCGCGACGTCGGTGTGATGGCTGCACCGCGAGCCGGTACATCGCGCCCCGCCAGCCGTCCCACGACGCAATGACGGTGCCGACGATCGCCTCGCCGTCGCCCTCGCCTTCACCTTCGATGGCGAGCAACAACGACTCGGGGTCGACGCGGAGCAGCGCACGGACGCCTTCCTCGTCGTCGGTGACGCTCGGTTCGGTGGTGGCCGCCGTCCAGAGCGCGAGCACCGCGGGGATGTCGTCCACCGTCGCGGCACGGACGGTGACTATCTCGGGTACGCCGGATTTCACAGCCGGGTAGGCTACGGCGGTGCGTTCCACTCGTTTCGCCATTGTGATGATGCGCCCCTGCATGGGGCGACGGCTGAGCGCGCGTACGTAGCACGTTGCCGAGGTCCCGGGAGTCCGGGGCCTCGTGATCCGAGCCTCCGGTCCCGGGCGTGACAAGCCAGGACACCAAGAGGAGGCTCGATGACCCGCCGCAGCTACATCACCGTGTCGATCCCGTATGTGAACGCGCGACCGCACGTGGGGTACGCGCTCGAGCTCGTCGAAGCCGATGTGCTGGCGCGCCATCGCCGTGCCGCCGGTCACGAGGTGCGCTTGCTCGGTGGAACCGACGATCACGCGTTGAAGAACGTGCTCGGTGCCGAATCCGAGGGTGTGTCGACACAGGAGTTCGTCGACCGGAATGCCGCCGCGTTCGAAGGATTACGCGAGCCGCTGCGCATCACGTTCGACGATTTCATCCGGACGAGCCGCGACCCGCGTCACGCTCCCGGCGTCGAACGTTTGTGGCGCGCCGGCGAAGCACGCGACGACTTGTACCGGCGATGGTACGAAGGCCCGTACTGCGTCGGGTGCGAGCAGTTTTACGCAGAGTCCGAGCTGGTCGACGGCTGTTGCCCGGAGCACGGCACGCGCACCGAGATCGTCGGAGAAGAGAACTGGTTCTTCCGATTGTCGCGATATCAGGACCAGCTCGTCCAATTGATCGAGCGTGGCGAGCTCGAGATCGTGCCCGACACGTATCGCAACGAGGTGCTGGCCTTCCTCGCAGGTGGGCTCGACGACATCAGCGTCTCGCGCTCGCAGGCGCGTGCGCGTGGGTGGGGGCTCCCGGTTCCCGACGACCCGACGCAGGTGATCTATGTGTGGTGGGACGCGTTGGCGAACTACATCACGGCTCTCGACTACGGGGAGGGTAGTCACGCGTTCGATCACTGGTGGCGAGATGCGGACGAGCGCGTGCACGTGATCGGCAAGGGGATCGTGCGGTTCCACGCCGTGTACTGGCCGGCGATGCTGTTGTCGGCGGGCGAGCCGTTGCCGACGAAGATCTTCGTTCACCCGTACCTCACTGCTGGTGGCGAGAAGCTTTCGAAGTCGAGTGGCAACGCGATCGATCCCGTTGTGGTGGTGGAACAGGTGGGGACCGACGCGCTGCGGTGGTGGCTCCTGCGCGACGTGCCGCGCACCTCGGATGCCGACTTCACCGTCGAGCGCGTGGCGGCGCGGTCGGACGAGGACCTCGCGCACGGCGTGGGCAACCTCGTGCACCGAATCGTGACGATGGTGCACCGATTGGGCGACGGAAGGTCTCCCGTTTGCCCGCCCCTCGATGCCGGGCCGCTGCACGCCGGGATCGAGGCCGCGCTCCTCGACTTCGACTTCCGGCGCGCGGTCGGGGTGGTGCGCGATCTGGTCGACGCGACGAACCGCAGGGTCGACGAGACGCGTCCCTGGAAGCTCGAGCGTGGATCGAGCGAGCTCGCGAGTGCGCTCGGTGAGCTCGTCGCCCGCGCGCGCCTGATCGGCGAGCTCCTGGCGCCGTTCGTGCCGGACACTGCCGCACGCGTGTGCGCCGCGCTGACGCCCGACGACTCCGGACGACTCCCAACGCCGAAGCCCCTCGTTCCAACCCTGGGCGTGACGGTAGACCGGTGAACCGATCGCACTACGCGCCTGGCGGATCGGCTGCGGGCGGGCTGCCGGCGGGGATGGTCACGACGAAACGGGTGCCCTCGGTGTCGATCGGCTCCACGTGTGCCTCGCCGCCCATCGTCGCCGCGAGCTCGTGCACGATGGCGAGCCCGATGCCGGTGCCGACCACTCGGCCGGGCACCGTGCGCGACGTGTAGAGCCGCTCGAACACGTGCGGGAGGTCGTTCGGCGCGATGCCGGGCCCGTCGTCGTCGACGAGGAGCTCGATCCGGTCTCCGACCGTGCGCACTCCGACGGTGACGCTGGCCGCTGCGTACTTCAGCGCATTCTCCACGAGGTTGGCGACGATCTGCGCGAGCCGCTGCGGATCCGCGAATCCGCGCACTGCATCGGGTGGGCCGTTGAACTCGAGCGCGAGCCCGAGATCGGTCGCCGCTGGTCGGAACGCGTCGACCCCTTCCTCGACGACCGTGCGGGCGTCGATGGGCTGGGGCCGGAGCGAGAACTGGTGTGTGTCGAGGCGGGCGAGGTCGAGCAGATCCGCGACCAGCCGTTCGAGCCGGCGTGACTCCGACGCGATCACCTCGGCTGCCCGGAGCTGCGCGTCGTGGTCGTCGACGGTGCCGTCGAGCATCGCCTCGGCGTAGCCCCGGATCGACGTGAGTGGCGTGCGCAGGTCATGGGAGACGCTCAGGAGGAACGCGCGCTCGTGACCACGCGACGCGTCGAGCTTCTCCGCCATCGAGTTGATCGCCTTGGCCAGGCTCCCGAGCTCGTCGTCGGCGAGGTGCTCGGTGTCGACCCGCGCCGAGAGGTCTCCCGCGGCGATGCTTCCAGCGGTGGCCTCCATGGCCGCGAGCGGGCGGGTCATGCGCCGCGCGAGGAAGGCCGCGACGAGCGCGGCGACGGCGAGTGCCAATACCGCGGCGCCGAGCACCACGCCGCTGCTGTCACCGAAGGGGCGGATGTTCACCTTCTCGGCGAGCACGACGACCGGGGTGAGCGAGCCCACCTTGGTGAGGGGTTCGGCCTGGAGCACGGTGTTGCCGTTCCGCCCCCTCTGCGTATTGCCGGCTTGAAGCGTCGCGACGTCGAGGTCTCCGACGTCGACCCCGTTGGGGAGTGCGACATCGGACTCGGGGACGCCGAGGAGACCGCCGAGGAACTCCCGCACGTTGCCGTCGGCGTCGATGGCGACGATGGCGCCGTCCGACACGCTCAACGTGGTCTGCACGATGCTGCGGATGCGCCGGATCTGGCGGCGGCCGGCGGTGCCGTTGTCGGCGGTCCGCGCCGCGGGAAGGAGCTTGATGAGCTGGTTGAGCTCGTCGGCGACGACCGGCGTGTGCGTCGCGAGGCTGTCGCGCGCGGCATTCGTCGCGGTTCGGCGTGCGAGGCCCGCCGTTACGGCTGCGGTCACGACAAGTGTGCCGAGCGCGATCGCGACCATCGCGACCAGGAACCGCGCGCGAAGACGATGCGTGCGGCGCGTCACGCTGTGGAGCTTGCGGGCCTCGGCGACTCCAGGCGGTAGCCGACTCCGCGCACCGTGGTGATCGTTGTGGCGTCACCGAGCTTCTTGCGCACCTGTGCGATGTGCACGTCCACCGTGCGAGCGTCGCCGAACCAGTCGTAGCCCCACACGCCGTCGAGAATCTGCTGGCGCGACAGCGCGAGCCCCGGGCGTTCTGCGAGGTAGCGAAGGAGGTCGAATTCCTTCGTAGTGAACTCGACGGGCTCGTCGCGGATCCGGACTTCGCGTCGCCCGGTGTCGATCGCGGCGTCGCCCGCCTGGACGACCTCGGGCGCCGGCCCGCCGTCGACACGGCGGAGCACGGCCTTCACGCGTGCGACGAGCTCGGCAGGAGAGAACGGCTTGGTGAGGTAGTCGTCGCCTCCCAGCTCGAGGCCGAGCACCCGGTCGACCTCCCCGTCGCGGGCGGTGAGGAAGATCACCGGGATCTGCGACGTCTGACGGAGCCGCTTGCACACTTCGAGACCGTCGATGTCGGGGAGACCCACGTCGAGGACCACGAGACGCGGGCGGTGGGTGCGCACCGCCTCGAGGCCGGCCTCGCCGGTCGCGGCCTGCAGCACGCGGTAGCCCTCACGAGCGAGATAGAGGTCGACGAGATCTGCGATGTTGGGTTCGTCGTCGACCACGAGGATCGTTCCCCGTTCCATGGTCTCCATCGTCGCACGCCGCGCACGATCGGGGTGTGAGCCCGATGTCAGCGAATGGTGAAGCCCCCTGTTCGTAGACTCGGCCCCTGATGACCGTGCTCGACGAGATCCTCGCCGCCAAGCGCGACGAGGTCACTTTGCTCCACCGGCCGGAAGTCCGGAACCTGCTGCGGTCCACGGCGCTGACGGCGCCCCCGCCGCGCGACTTCGCGGGCGCGCTGCGACCCGAGAGCGGCAACCTCTCCGTAGTGGCCGAGATCAAGCGCCGCTCGCCTTCGAAGGGCGAGCTCGCTCCGGATCTCGACCCCGCGGCCACGGCGGCGGCTTATGCGGAAGGCGGCGCCGCATGCCTGTCCGTGCTCACTGACGGCCCGTTCTTCGGGGGATCGGTCGACGATCTACGCGACGCCCGTGGGGCCTGCGGGCTCCCGGTGCTCCGCAAGGACTTCGTGGTCGACGAGGTTCAGGTGTACGAGACGCGTGCCATCGGCGCGGACGCGCTCTTGCTCATCGTTGCCGCGCTTCCCGACGGCGCGCTCCTCGCCGATCTCCACGCGCTCGCCGTCGATCTCGGCCTCGCGGTGCTCGTCGAAGCCCACGACGGCGCGGAGCTGGAGCGTGCCCTCGCCATGGGCGCGCACATCGTCGGGGTGAACGCGCGCGACCTCGGCACGTTCGACGAGGATCTCGGCGTGGGGGAGCGGCTTGTCTCGATCGTCCCACGCGACGTGATCGCGATTGCCGAGAGTGCCATCCGCTCACGCGAGGACGCGGTGCGGATGGCGAGCACCGGCTTCGACGGCGTACTCGTCGGCGAGATGCTGGTGAGGGCGGGCGACCCCATCGCGACCGTGCGCGAGCTCGCGTCGGTCGCGCGCGGGAGAAGGTAGAACGCACGCATGGATACGGTCGTGTTGGGCCGCACAGGCGTCGAGGTCAGCGTGGCGGGGCTCGGCTGCGGAGGGCACAGCCGCCTCGGGCAGTCGTATGGCGCGAGCGTGGACGAGTCGGTCGCGCTGGTCCGTCGGGCGCTCGATCTCGGGATCAACTACATCGACACCGCGCACGCCTACGCGACCGAGCAGATCGTCGGAAAGGCCGTCGGCCGCAAGCGTGACAAGGTCGTGATCTCGACCAAGGTGTCGCCGCGCTCTCGCGACGGTGCATTGCTCGATGCAGCCGGTTTGCGCGAAGCCGTGCAGGCCTCGCTGCGGAAGCTGAACACCGACTGGATCGACGTGTACCACCTGCACGGCGTCGGTGACGAAGAGTACGACTATTGCGTCGCGGAGCTCGTGCCGGTACTCCAACGGTTGCGCGGCGAGGGACACATCCGGTTCCTCGCCGTGTCCGAGCGGTTCGCGGCCGATCCCGGGCACACGATGGCGCAGCGAGCTGTCGAGGACGACTGCTGGGACGTGATGATGGTGGGGTTCAACCCTCTGAACCCCAGCGCGCGCGACCGCGTGTTTGCGGTGACCCGCGAGAAGGACATCGCGATCGAGGTGATGTTCGCGGTGCGCCGCGTGTTGAGCCGTCCGGAAGAGCTCGTTCGTGTCGTCGGTGGGCTCGTCGACGACGGGCATGTCGACGCGCACGACCTCGACCTCGACGATCCGCTGGGGTTCCTCGTGTACGACGGCGGCGCTGCAACTCTCGTGGAAGCTTCGTATCGGTACTCACGCCACGAGCCGGGCTGTCACGTGATCCTCACGGGCACGGGCAGCGTCGAGCACCTGGAGGAGAACGTGCGATCGATCAACGGGCCGCCGCTCCCCCGCGCCGACCTCGAACGCCTCCGTAACCTGTTCGGGCGCCTCGATCACCTCTCGGGCAACTGAAGGAGTCCTGATGCGCTACCAGCTCAGCCCCGACCAGATCCCGTCGGCATGGTTCAACGTGCTGCCGGTGATGCCGGAGCCGTTGCAGCCGCCGCTCCACCCGGCCACGAACGAACCGATCGGACCCGACGACCTCGCACCGCTCTTCCCGATGGGACTCATTGCCCAGGAGGTGTCGGCCGAGCCGTGGATCGACGTGCCCGGTGAGGTGCTCGACATCCTGCGTCTCTGGCGTCCCACTCCGCTCGTGCGAGCCGAACGGCTCGAGCGCGCGTTGGGCACGCCGGCGCGCATCTACTTCAAGGACGAGTCCGTGTCGCCGGCGGGCTCGCACAAGCCCAACACCGCCGTCCCACAGGCGTTCTACAACAAGGCCGAAGGCGTGGCCCGTCTTGCCACCGAGACCGGCGCGGGTCAGTGGGGCACCGCCCTGGCGTTCGCGTGCTCCCAGTTCGATCTCGACTGCAAGGTGTACATGGTGCGCGCCTCGCACGAACAGAAGCCGTACCGCAAGATCCTCATGGAGACGTGGGGCGCCGAGGTCGTGCCCTCACCCGTCGACCAGCCCGACCACCCCGGCTCGCTCGGCCTCGCGATCAGCGACGCGGTGCGGGACGCGGCAACGCGCGACGACACGCACTATTCGCTGGGCTCGGTGCTCAATCACGTGCTCCTGCACCAGACCGTGATCGGACTCGAGGCGAAGGAGCAACTCGCGCTCGCGGGTGAGTCGAAGCCCGACGTCGTGATCGCATGTTGCGGTGGCGGGTCGAACCTCGGCGGCATCTCGCTGCCGTTCGTGCCCGACTCCGATGTCCGGCTCGTCGCGGTGGAGCCATCATCGTGCCCCACGCTCACCGAGGGACGCTTCGAGTACGACTTCGGCGACACCGCGGGCATGACGCCGCTGCTCGCCATGTACACGCTCGGGCACGAGTTCGTGCCGCCCACGATCCACGCCGGTGGCCTGCGCTACCACGGTGACGCCCCGATCATCTCGTCGCTGGTGAAGTGCGGGCGAATGGAGGCGATCGCGTACCCGCAGGGCAAGACGTTCGAGGCCGCCGTGCAGTTCGCTCGCGCCGAGGGCAAGATCCCCGCGCCCGAGACCGGGCACGCAGTGCGCGCGGTGATCGACGAGGCGCTCGCGGCGAAGGAGGTCGGTGAGGAGCGTGTGATCCTCTTCAACTTCTCCGGCCACGGGCTGCTCGACCTCTCCGCCTACGACGACTTCCTCCACCACAGGCTGCTCGACGCCTGACGACTCCAGAATGCACGGGCGACGAGGTAGACGATCGTCGCGTAGGCCCAGCCGAGCAGGATGTCGAAGACGAAGTGGTCGGCGGTGTAGACGAGGGCGAACGCCATCGCGAGCGTGTACGCGACCAGCAGGACTCGCCACCGTCCCGCGCGCGGCCAGAAGAACAGCGTCAACATGAACGGCCACGCCGCGTGCAACGACGGGATCGCGCCCACGGGGAACGCGTAGCGGCTCTTCTCGCCGAAGACTTCCGCAACCCCGGCCAGCCCCAGGTGCGACCAGACTTCTTTCACCACCCGCACCGTGTGCGGCATGTCGCCACGCACGCTCGCCAGCCACGGCGGGATCGCGGGGTACGCGAGGTAGGTGACGAAGCCGGCGAACGTCACGGTGACGATGAGGACGCGGAACTTGCGGAAGCCGGGGTAGTCCACGATCCAGAGGACGATCGCGACCGTCAGCGTCACCACGAAGTGGCTGAGGTACACGAGCCACGTCGTGTAGTCGTACCAATGCGGATCTCCGTGGTCCCACAGCGCGCGCTGGAGACGTACCGTCGGCGCAGCGCCTCCGAAGAGCCATTCGTCGAAACCGAGCTGCGGTTGGACGTGCGCGCCCGGCGCCATCGTGTCCGCGAGCGAGTGCAGCACTGCGTACGCGGCGACGATCGCGACGACCGGTAGCCAGTCGAGCACCGCGCGCGACCACGTTCGAACGGGTGGCGGCCTGGTGTCCATCGGAGCATGAATGTACGCGGGGTGCCGAATTCGTTCCGGTACCCTCCAGCGTGATGTGGGTGAAGATCTGCGGCATCACCAACGAGGAAGACGCGCTGCTCTCCGTCGCGCTGGGTGCCGACGCCCTGGGTTTCATGTTCGTGCCGGGAAGCCCGCGGCAGGTCAGCCCCGACACGGTGGGAGAGATCTTGCATCGGCTACCCCCCGGGGTCATCACGGTCGGTGTCTTTCGTGACGAGCGCCAGGAGCGTGTGGTCGAGCTCGTGAACACGCTCGGCCTCTCCGGCGCGCAGTTGCACGGCCGGGAGCCGTTGTCGGACATCCGTTGGGTTCGGCGCCGCGTCCCGTTCGTGATCCAGGGATTCGCGGCCGACGATCCCGCGCTTGCCGCGGTCGGCAACGGTCCGGTCGACATCGTGCTCGTCGACGCGGACGAGCCCGGGTCGGGGGCGACGTTCGACTGGGCCCTCGCCGACGCGGTGCCCGCGGGGGTCCGGTTGCTGCTCGCGGGTGGCTTGGACCAGGGCAACGTCGCGCAGGCGATCAAGCGCGTCCGGCCGTGGGGCGTCGACGTGTCGAGCGGTGTCGAGACCACACCGGGATCGGGCAAGAAGGATGCGCGGAAGCTCCGCAGCTTCATCACGGCGGCGCGCGAGGCCGGCGAGGGGCTCTCGGCGGGTGACGCGTGGGTGCCCGATCCGAACGCCGTGCCCTACGACTGGATGGACGACGGTGTCTGACGCCGCCCCGATGCGCGGCTCGCCCGTGACGCTCGAGCCGCCCGGTCCCGAACCCACGGGTCTCGGGCGCTTCGGTGAGTTCGGCGGGCGCTTCGTACCGGAAACACTCGTGCCCGCGCTCATCGATCTCGAACACAACTTCCGCGAGGCGTGGGCCAGCGAGGTGTTCCGCGCCGAGCTCACCGAGCTTCTCACGTCGTATGCGGGCAGGCCTACGCCGGTCACCGAGTGTCACCGTCTCTCCGAGCGGCTCGGACTGCGCGTGTTGCTCAAGCGCGAAGATCTCACGCATACCGGTTCGCACAAGATCAACAACGTGCTCGGTCAGGCATTGCTCACTCGGCGCATGCAGAAGCAGCGCGTGATCGCGGAGACGGGCGCCGGACAGCACGGAGTCGCCACTGCCACTGTGGCCGCGCTCTTCGGCCTCGACTGCGTGGTGTTCATGGGCGCGGTCGACGTGGAACGTCAGGCGCTCAACGTGTTCCGCATGCAGAGCCTTGGTGCCGACGTCGTGCCGGTCACGAGCGGGAGCGCGACCCTCAAGGACGCGATCAACGAGGCACTGCGTGACTGGGTGGCCACCGTCGACACCACCCACTACTGCATCGGCTCCGTGGTCGGCCCGCATCCGTACCCGTGGATGGTGCGCGAGTTCCAACGGGTCGTCGGCGACGAAGCGCGGGAGCAGTGCCGAGCCATCCTCGGCACGGATCCCGACCTCGTCGTCGCGTGTGTCGGTGGCGGTTCGAACGCGATTGGGACGTTCGCGGGCTTCCTCGACACCTCAGCGCGGCTCGTGGGCGTGGAAGCGGGCGGTCACGGCCTCGAGTCGGGACAGCACGGGGCATCGGTGAGCCGGGGCGTGCCGGGAGTGCTGCACGGGTCGCGGTCGCTGTTCCTCCAGGACGAAGACGGCCAGATTCTCGAGGCGCACTCGATCAGCGCGGGGCTCGACTACCCGGGTGTCGGTCCGGAGCATGCGGAGCTCGCGGCCACCGGGCGCGCCGAGTACGCGTTCGCCACCGACGACGAAGCCGTCGCGGGTTTCCAGCTGCTGTCGGTCACCGAGGGGATCGTGCCTGCCCTCGAACCCGCGCACGCGATCGGATGGCTCGCGCGCGAATCGGGGCGTGCCGTGCCCGCAGGCTCCACGGTGCTGGTCACGCTCTCGGGTCGTGGCGACAAGGACGTCGCCCTGATTGCCGAGCGGCTCACCGGCGAACGACTGTGACCATTTCGCTCGAAGCGCACCTGCGGGCCCGGCGCGAGGCCGGGCACAAGCTGCTGGTTCCGTATGTCACCGGCGGCCTCGGTGACGACTGGCTCGATGTCTTGCACGCGGTCGCTGACGCGGGCGCCGACGCGGTGGAGATCGGTATCCCGTTCTCCGATCCGGTGATGGACGGCGTCACCATCCAGGAGGCATCGCGGCGCGCGCTCGAGCGGGGTGCGACCCCTGCCGGCATCGTCGCCGAGATCGCGTCCGACGATTTCGAGGTTCCGCTCGCAGTGATGACCTACACCAACCCGGTCGCGCACATGGGCTTCCGGCGCTTCGCGGCGGCGCTCGCGGGAGCCGGGATCTCCGGCGCCATCGTGCCCGACCTTCCACTCGACGAGCTCGACGGGTGGGGCGACGCGGCGGACGACGCCGGTGTCGAAACCGTGCTCCTCGCCGCACCTCCTACGCCCGACGATCGCCTCCGCGCCATTTGTGAACGCTCGCACGGCTTCGTGTACGGCGTGACGCTGATGGGCGTCACCGGCGAGCGCGATCACCTCGCTTCGCAAGCTCACGAGATGGGTGAACGGTGCAAGGCGGTCACCGACAAACCGGTGTTGCTCGGTCTCGGTATCTCCAACCCCGAGCAGGCGGTAGAAGCGAGCCGGTTCGCCGACGGCGTCATCGTCGGGAGTGCCCTTGTCTCGCGTGTGCTGAAGGGCGGCGGCCCCGACGCGGCCCACGAATTCGTTCGGGAGCTCCGCGTCGCGCTCGACCAATCGACACAGCCAACCAGGTGATCAAGTACCTCGGTTCGAAGCGGCGCCTGGTCCCGGTGCTGGACCGCATCTGCGAGGAAGCGAACGCGCACACGGCGCTCGACCTGTTCACCGGCACTACCCGCGTTGCGCAGGCCTTCAAGCGACGAGGCGCGTGCGTCACTGCTGTGGACACGGCGCGCTACTCAGAGGTGTTCGCGCAGTGCTACATCGCAACCGATGCCACCACGGTCGACAAGGACGACCTGGCCGACGCGTTGGCCCACCTCCAGTCGATTCCCGGCGACGCCGGCTACTTCACGGCGACGTTCTGCGAACAGGCGCGGTTCTTCCAGCCGTTCAACGGCGCACGCGTCGATGCCATTCGTGACGCCATCGCGCGTGATTACGCGAATACGCCGCTGTGCCCGATCCTGCTCACGAGTCTGATCGAGGCGACCGACCGCGTCGACTCCACGACTGGTGTGCAGATGGCGTACGTGAAGGAGTGGGCGCCCCGCTCGTACCGTCCGCTCGAACTCCGCGTACCGGAACTGCTCGCCGGCCCGGGGCACGCGGTGCGTGCCGATGCGCTGGCCGTCGCGGGAACGGTGGGGGAGTTCGACCTCGCCTATCTCGACCCGCCGTACAACCAGCACCGCTACTTCACCAACTACCACGTGTGGGAGACGTTGGTGGCGTGGGATGCGCCGGATCACTACGGCGTCGCCTGCAAGCGCGTCGACGCGCGCGAGTCGTCGACGAAGACCGCGTTCAGCGCGCGCCGCGCGATGCCCGACGCGCTTCAGGCCGTCGTGCGCGACGTGCACGCCCGCGTCCTGGTCTTGTCCTACAACGACGAGTCGTGGGTGACGCTCGACGAGTTGCGCGAGATGTGCGGAGTCCGCGGCGCGGTCGAGGTGCTGAGCTTCGACTCGAAGCGCTATGTCGGTGCGCAGATCGGGATCCACAATCCTCGTGGCGAGCGCGTCGGGACGGTCTCCCACGTGCGCAACTGCGAGTATGTCCTGATCGTCGGTGAGCGGAGCGAGGTCGATCGGCTCGCAGGTGCGGCCCGGCAGGAGGTTCCGAGTGGCTGACGCGCCAGTGGAGGATGCACGAGTGGCCAAGGTCGACGGATGCGACCTGTGCGAAGCGGCGCGGATCACGCCGTGGTTCCACGAAGACGACGTGTGCTGGATCGCCGAGTGCGAGGTCTGCTACGTGCCGATGGTCGTGTGGCGATCGCACGGCAAGGAACCGCCGCCCGACCACCTCGCGCACATGCATGCGCACCTCGCACGGGTCGCCGCCGAGACGCTCACCGTCGAGCACTGGCTCGACGACAACATGCGGCAGATCCCCGACCACTATCACGCGCACGCGCGCCCGCGCGGCGGCTTCTTCGGCCACAACTTCCGGCGCGCGACGTAACCCGGTCGATCAGTAGCCGGGGGTACCGGAGCTCGAGGAGCTCTTCGTGCCGGAGTCGGACGACGAGCTGCTCGCGCTCGCACCGGCCTTCGTGTACACCGCGCCCACCATGCCGTTCGTCTCGTGGTACTGGCAGTGGAACTGGAACACTGCGCCGTCGCTCGGGACCGTCACGGTGAACTTCGTCGACTTGCCCGGGTTGATCTGCTTGTCGATCGACAGGTCGTCAGAAGTGAACGTGTGGGGCAGGCTCCCCTTGTTCTTGACCTGGAAGGTGATCTTCTCCCCGGCCTTCGCCTTGATGAAGGTGGGGTTGAAGTACTTGTCGCCGAGCTTCTCTTCGAGCGTGGCGCTCGACTTCGAGCTCACGTCTTTCGTGCCCTTGACGGTGACCTTCTGCCCGAGCTTCACCGGAGCCTTGCTGCTCGCCGATACCGGCGCGCCGGCGAACACGAACACGAGGGCGGTGACCACGGCCACGACCGGCATGCGCTTCATCGACCTCATCGACGCCTCCCACTCTTCCCCGGCTTGTCTCCGCTGGTCTACGGACCACACCGCCCACGGGATTGCGCCGCGATCGCCCGAGTACCCTGGCCCGGCAATCTTCCGATCTCCCGACCCCGTAGATACCCATGTGGTCTGTCTCGGACGACGCGCTGGTGGCAGGTCTTGCCGCCGGCGATCCGGATGCCGCGTCGGCGTTTGTCCGGCGCTTCCAACGTCGCGTCTTCGGGCTGGCCCGCACGATCGTCCCCGACGACCGCGCCGCGGAGGACGTCGCCCAGGAGGCCTTCCTGCGTGCCTGGCGCCACGCGGCGGCCTACGACCCTCGGCGGGGCAGTGTGGTGGGCTGGCTGCTCACGATCACGCGCAATCTCGCGATCGACGCGGTACGAATCCGGCGCCCCACGAGCTTCGATCCGGTGGTTCTGATGGGACTCGACCGGGAATCCGGCGAGCGCAGTCCCGAAGACCTCGCCCAGTTGGGCGACGACACCGCGCGACTCCGCGCCGCCCTGGTGCGGTTGCCCGAAGAGCAGTGCCGGGCGATTGTGCTCGCGGGCGTGCTCGGGTACACCGCGCGCGAGGTCGGGGAGATCGAGGACATCCCGCTCGGCACCGCGAAGACGCGGATTCGCACCGCGCTGCAGCGTCTGCGCGTCGTGTTGGTGACCGAGGAGCGTGCTGAATGAGCGCGTACTCGTGCGCGCGGGTGCGTGAGGCCGCGCCCGAGCTCGCGCTCGGTGCGCTCAGCGGAGCGGAGCGCGCGGAAGCGATCATCCACGTCAACGAGTGCGCGCGCTGCCAGGCCTTCGTCAACGAGCTCACCGAAGCGGCCGATGCGCTCCTGCTGCTCGCCCCCGAGCTGGAGCCGCCGGCAGGATTCGAGCGGAGCGTCCTCGGGGCGGGGCGCGCGCGGCACCGACGGAACGTGCGGCGCTGGGTCGCGTCCATCGCGGTGGCGGCTGCGGCAGCCGCGATCGTGAGCATCACGGTGGTCCGAGTCGTGGAGGCCGGCGGCGATGCGCCACGAGCCGTCGTGCGCAGCGTGACGGCCGAAGTGCGGCCGGCGGAAGTGCGCATGGTGAGCGCGGGCGACCTTCCCGCGGGCTGGGCCTACATCACCAACGGGCACGGCGTCGCGGTCGCGGTCGACTACGGCGTGCCGTCCGGGAAGTACACGATCGCCGTGCAACCGCGCACGGGCACGACTGTGACGATCGGCACAATGGCCGTCAAGGAAGATCGCGGCTCGTGGACGGGAACGAGCCGGGTGGCATTGCGAGCGGGCAGCACGATCTCGCTCGTCGACGCGAATGGCGCGCCGGTCTGTCGCGGGATCGTCAAGACGGCTGAGTAGGCTTCCAGTCGACGGGATCGTCGATCGGAGGGCACGAGATGCGAACGCTGCGGGTGTTCATTGCTGTCGCGGTGGCTGCGAGCGGCCTCACGCTGCTCGTGTCGGCGGCGGACGCGTCGGTGCCTGCCGTGACGAAGACCTGCAAGTCGCTGAACAAGCTCAACAAGGAACTCAGAAAGATCGATCCGAGCGGCGACCGTTTCGACTTCGAGGAGTTCAAGGCTGTGTCGAAGGCGTTCCGGAAGGCCGCGAAGACAGGTCCCAAGAGCCTCAAGTCAGCGATGAACACCATCGCCGACGTCTACGGCGACATCGGTAATGCCGACAACGCTGTCGAGGCAGCCGGCAGGATCGGGAAGAGTGGGGCGAAGTTCTCGAAGGCGCTGACCACGTGGGGGACGTACCTCGGTACGAACTGCTCCGGCATCTAGATCTCGGCCTCGGTCGGGCTGACGTCGTCGAGCCGGCGCGCGACGGTCTCGGGTAGCCGCGGCACGAGCAGCACCGCGGCGATCAGCGTCGGCACTCCGCAGATGGCGATGGCCGGCCCGAGCCCGCCCATCACGTCGCGCAGCTGCGTCGCGAGCACGAGACCGACAGCCGACCCGGCCACTCCAGCCACGAGCAGGAATCCGTTCGAGGTGCCGCGTACCTCGGTCGGGAACAGTTCGGCGTCGAGCGTCCCGAGGGCGAGCCCGGCGCACGCCGCGGCGACGATCGCGATGGTCGGCGCGATCCAGAGCAGCGCATCCCCGCTCGCGAGAAAGAACGCCATCTGGAAGCCCGTGGCGAGCAACAGACCCACGATCGTGACCGGCCGGCGCCCGCGGGTTTCGGCGAGCCGCCCGGCCAGCAGCACGCCGATGAGTCCTGGCAATCCCAGGGTGATCGCGCGGAACCCGGCCACGTCGGAGTTCGAGAAGTCGTGCGCATGCGTCAAGTAGCGATTCGTGAGCTGTGAGGACGGCGCGATGAACACGTTCGTGAGGAATGCCACCAGGCCGAGCAGCACGAAGCGCGCGCGATAGACAGGCGCGAACACCTCGCGGAGCCGACCGCGGCGCACCGCTTGCCGGGTGAGCGTGACGTAGCGCCGTGTCTCCTGCAGCTGGCGCGCGATCACAGGGAGGACGAGGAGCGCGCCGGCACTGACCAGGAACGAGATCCGCCAGCCGTAGTCGCCGAGATCGGCGAGTGGGAGAAAGATGACGGTGAACGCGATACCCGCCCCCAACGCGAGCGCGAACATCGCGGTCGCAAACGCGCGGGCTCCCTCGGGTGCTTCCTCCACTGCGGCGATGCCGGCCACGACGAGGCACGCGTTCACGAACGCGCGCGTGAACAGCTGCGCGCCGGTGAACACTTCGAAGGACGGCGCCAGCCCGGAGATCGCGTTGGCGACACACGCGCCGGCGAGCGCGACGAGGATCAGCCGGCGACGTCCGAAGCGATCCGCAAGCGCGATCACGACCAGCGAGACCAGTACGCCGAAACGGGTGATCGCAAGTGCGAAGCCGAGCGCGGCGTCGGACTTGTGGAAGGTATCGGTGACCGCGTCGGCGTTCTGCGTGAGGAGCCCGCCGCAGAAGTTGGCGACGAGTGCAACCAGCGCGAGCGCCGCGAGGCGCGCGGCCTGCTCGGTGGTGAAGGGTACGGGGGGCACGATGGGCCATCGGCGCGGACGCGACGGAGACCCGGCGCCGTCGAGGTGCGCGCGCACGCGATCGACGAGGTAGCGGAGCTCGCTTCGTGCAGCGAGGTTCGCCTGGAGCCCGACGAACCACCCGAAGAACGGCACGACGTAGCTCCCGCGTGCTTCGAGCGCGAGCGTCGTGGCACCACCTTCGACCGGTGTGACGCGTGCTTCGAGCGTCGTACCCTCGAACGGCACCGCGGTGAACGGTCCGGCAAGCGTGCCGGCCTCGGCAATGAGTGCAGCGCACACGGCGTCGGATTGCGCGTCGATCGTGACGAGCACGGAGCGCCGCACATGCGGCATGCTACGGCGAAGCGGTCAGGAGCGAGCGACCATCGACAGGAGGATCAGCACCTATGGCGACACTCGAGGTCGGCAACCGCGCACCGGCGTTCACGCTCACCGATCAGCACGGCAAGAGGGTGAAGCTCTCCGACTTCAAGGGCAAGAAGGTGGTCGTGTACTTCTACCCGAAGGCCGACACCCCGGGGTGTACGACGCAGTCGTGCGCGCTGCGCGATGCCGAGCCTGACCTGAAGAAGTTGAAGGCGAAGGTGATCGGCATCAGCCCGGACGCACCCGACAAGCAGCTGAAGTTCGACGACAGGTACGGGCTCGGGTTCACGCTGCTCGCCGACACCGAGCACACCGTCGCCGAGAAGTACGGCGTGTGGGGCGAGAAGATGAACTATGGCCGGAAGTACATGGGCATCATCCGCTCCGCGTTCGTCGTCGACGCGAACGGCAAGCTCGCCGGTGCCTTCTACAAAGTGAGCCCGAAGGACACGGTTCCCAAAGTGACGGACGTGCTCTCGCTGCCGTAGTGTCTCGCGGCACGGGGCGAGGGTTGGCCGAGGGCCGTCCTCCTGAACGAAGGGGCGTATCCCATGAAGTTCATGGTCACCTGGTCGCTACCACACGAGACGTTTCGACCGACGGTTGCGAACTTCCTCAAGGGTGGTGGGATGCCGCCCGCCGGAGTGGACTTGATCGGCCGCTGGCACGGAATGAGCGGCGGGGGCTTCGCAGTGGTCGAAACGAGTGACGCCAAGGCGCTCTACGACTGGATCGCCGAGTGGTCGGAATTCCTACCGCTGCAGACGACGCCCGTCGTCGAGGACGCCGAGGCCGGCGAAGTCCTCGGGGCCAGGTACCAGTAGGTGGCGCCCGCTCAGATCGGCGCGCCGAGCATGAACCGGTGTCCGTCGGGTGATCGCAGTGCCATCTCGCGCTTGCCCCACGGCTCGTCCCGTGGTGTCTTGATGACGTCCGCTCCCGCCGCCGCCGCTCGGTCGTAGAACGCGTCGACGTCGTCGACGTCGAGGTACGCGACGTAACTGTGATCGCCGATTTCTCGCGCCGGGACTGCGTCGGGGCACCGGCCGACCATGAACCTGACGGTGCCGGCTCGGCAGAACACCCAGTTGCCGGGGTCGGGATCGGTGCGCTCGCATCCGAGCACGCTCGTGTACCACTCCGCCGACGTCTCGAGATCGTGAACCGCGAGCACCGGATTCGCACCCAATACGTTCATAGCCTCATTGTGCTCGCCGCAAAAGGGTCCGGCGCACGCGGCGGCGAGCGCAGCGAGCCGCTCGCCAGCGAGCGAACGGCGCGAGCCGGGTATCCGGCTCGCAGAGAGCGAGCGAATAATTAGGCGCCGATGGCGTGGAAGCCGCCGTCGACGTGGACGATCTCGCCGGTGGTGGCGGGGAACCAGTCCGACAGGAGCGCGACGCACGCTTTCGCGATGGGGTCTGCGTCACGCGTGTCCCAGCCGAGCGGAGCGCGCTCGTTCCAGATGTCCTCGAACACCTCGTAGCCGGGGATGCTGCGCGCGGCGAGACTGCGTGACGGGCCGGCAGCCACGAGGTTCACCCGGATCCCTTGTGCCCCGAGATCGCGCGCCAGGAAGCGCGTGACCGACTGCAGCGCCGACTTCGCGACGCCCATCCAGTCGTAGACGGGGAACGCGCGGGTGCTGTCGAAGTCGAAGCCGACGATCGAACCTCCGTCGGTCATCAGCGGCAACGCCGCTACCGCCAGCGCCTTCAAGGAATAGGCCGACACTTGGAGGGCGATCGCGACGTCCTCCCACGGCGCATCGAGGAAGCCACCGCCGAGACACGATGCCGGTGCGAACGCGATCGAGTGGACCACTCCGTCGAGCCGGCCGCCAACGTTCGCAGCGAGTGCGTCGAGGTCGTCCTGGTTGCTCACGTCGAGCTCGACGATCTCCGGCTCCGTCGGCAACCGCCGCGCGGCGCGCCGCGTGATGCTCATGACGCGCCCGAACGAGCTCAGGATCACCTCGGCCCCTTGCTCCTGTGCGATCCGTGCAACCGGGAAGGCCAGCGACGACTCGTTGGTGATGCCCGTCACCAGGATGCGCTTGCCCTCCAACAGCATGCGTGGCGTCCCCTTCTCGCTACTAGAGCGGTGTGTTCGAGTGGCGGTGGCGCGGCCGGTGCTCGCGCTTGGTCAACAGTCGGTCGAGCGCGGCCGCGAGCGCGCGCCGCGTGTCGGTGGCGGCGATCACATCGTCGACGTAGCCGCGCTCCGCAGCGACGTACGGGTTCAGGAACCGATCCTCGTACTGGATCGCGAGCGCAGCTTCCTCTCGGGCACGCTCCTCGGCGTCGTCGATGGCCAAGAGCCGGCGCCGGTGCACGATCTTCACGGCCGGCGGTGCACCCATCACCGCGATCTCCGCGGTGGGCCACGCGATGCACCAGTCGGTGCCGAGCCCACGCGAATCCATGACGACGTACGCGCCGCCGTACGCCTTGCGCAGCACGACGCACATGCGCGGGACCGAGGACGCGGCGTACGCGTGGAGCAGCTCCGCGCCGTGCCGGATGATGCCACGCCACTCTTGGTCGGCGCCGGGCGCGTACCCACTGGTGTCGACGAACGTGATCAACGGTATGTTGAAGCAGTCGCACCACTGCACGAAGCGCGCGGCCTTGCTCGCGGCCTCGGTGTCGATCCTTCCCGCGTTGTGCATCGGCTGGTTGGCGATGATGCCGACGGAGTGCCCGTCGAGCCGGCCGAGCGCGGTCACCATGCTCGGCGCGTACGCGTGGCGCAGCTCGAGGAGCGACTCGTCATCGAGCACGTCGGTGACGACATCGCGCACGTCGTAGGACGCCGCTGCGCGCGCGGGGACAGCCTGGGCCGCGCGCGCGCAGTCGCGGTCGACGGGATCGCCGTACGAGATCGTGGGTGGGTCTTCGAGATGGTTCGACGGCAGGTACGACAACAAAGCCGACGCCGCCACCACTGCTTCGTCCTCGTCCTGCACGAGCATCGCGGCGACACCGCTGATCCGGTGGTGCACCGAGGCACCGCCGAGCCGGTCGCGGTCGATCGGTACGCCGGTGAACTCGACGACGACGTCGGGACCGGTGACGTACGCGAACGCGTCCGCGGTCATGATCACGTGGTCGGCGATGCCGAGCAAGAGGGCGGGGCCCGAAACGGCCGGCCCCACGAGGAGGAGCACGGTCGGAACCACGCCCGACGCGTCGGACAGTGCCTTCGCCACCCGACCCCACGCATGCAGCGCAGCGACCCCCTCGTTCACGTCGGCGCCGGAGCTCGCGACGCGCCCGACGACGGGGATGCCGAGCGCGATCGCGAGGCGAACCGCTCGCTCCACGGTCTGGCCTTCGGGTGTGCCGATCGCGCCTCGGTGCTTGCCACCGTCGAGGCTGAACCAGCTCACCTGCCGTCCGTCGAGATCCCGGAGAGCAGCCTCGACGGCATCGCTCCGGTGCCCGAAGACGGGCGTCGGCGTGCCGAGCTCGGTCACTCGCCGGGGTTCGGATCCGGAGCCGAGAGGATCAGCGTGGCGTTGTGGCCGCCGAAACCGAACGAGTTCGACAGCACGGGGGCACGCCCGATGGAGCGCGGCTCGCCGTGCACGACGTCGAGATCGATCTCGTCGCCGATCTTCTGAAGGTTGGCGGTGGGCGGGACGATCCCGTCGCGCAACGACAGCAACGCGATCACCGCCTCCGCGGCACCCGCGCCACCGATCATGTGACCAGTGACGCCCTTGGTGGACGTGACCGGCGGAGAGTGGTCACCGAACACCTTGCGCAACGCTTCCGCCTCCGACGCGTCGTTGAGCGGCGTGGACGTGCCGTGCGCGTTCACATGACCGATCGCGGAGGAAACGATGCCCGCGTCGTCGAGTGCGAGCTGCATGCATGCGGCCGCGCCCGCACCGCCGGGCGACGGCGCGGTGATGTGGTGCGCATCTGCGTTTCGCCCGTAGCCGGACACGGTTCCGTACACGCGGGCCCCCCTCGCGAGTGCGCGCTCGAGCGGCTCGAGGATCACGAACGCCGCCCCTTCGGACATCACGAATCCGTCGCGGTCGGCGTCGAACGGGCGGGACGCGCGCGGCGGATCTTCGTTACGCGTGCTGAGCGCGCCCATGCGGGCGAACGCGGAGATCGTGAGGGGTGTGACACCCGCCTCGGCGCCACCCGCGACCACGGCATCCGCCGTGCCGTCACGAATAAGTCGCGCGCCCTCGCCGATCGCGTGGGTTCCCGCCGCGCAGGCGGTGGCGATGCACATGTTCGGGCCGGTCCAACCGAAGTTGATCGAGATCGCGCCCGCGGTCGCGTTTGGCATCATCATCGTGACGAAGAACGGGCTCACGCGGCTCGCGCCACGCTCCATGAACGTCTGTTGATTGATCTCCATCGACTCGAGGCCACCGACACCCGTGGCCGCGATCACCGCGCAGCGGCTCGGGTCGGCGCCGAGCTCGCCGGCGTCGGCCAGCGCATCGACCGCGGCCGCGAAGCCGAGCTGCGTGAAGCGGTCCTGGCGGCGGGCCTCCTTCGGCCCGACGTAGGCCGTGGCGTCGAAATCGCGCACCTCCCCCGCGAACCGCACCGGGAGCTCCGAGGCGTCGAAGCGCTCGATGGGTGCCGCTCTGCACTCGACGGCCGCAACCACGGCCTCCCACATGTTCGCCACGTCGGTACCGGCTGGCGTCTTCACGCCGAGGCCGGTGACGGCGACGCGAGGTCGACCGCGAGCGTCGAGGAACGCGGGGAGGGTCATGTCTTGGCGTCGACCTTGGCCATCACCAGGTCGACGGCGTTCCCGACTGTCGCGACGTTCTCGAGGTCTTCTTCGGGTACCTGGATGTCGAACCGCTCCTCGAGCTCCATCACGAGCTCGACGAGGTCGAGGCTGTCGGCGTCGAGGTCTTCCTTGAACTTGGCCGTCTCGACGACGGCGTCGGGCTCGACGCTGAGCACCTCGACGGCGACCTCTCGCAGCGCAGAGAGCGCCTCCTCACGTTCCATCATTCCTCCCGGTCCGGATCTTGGCTGGTGCGGATCTTTGGCTGCTACGGATCTTGGCTGGTGCGGATCTTGGCTGGTGCGGATCTTGCCTGCTGCGGATCTTGGCGGTGTTCGGTCAGTGGCCCATCCCGAGCCCGCCGTCGACGGGAACGAGCGCACCCGTGACATAGCCGGCCGGGTCGGAGCACAGGAAAGCGATCACCGCACCCACCTCGTCGGGGTTGCCCAGGCGCCCCAGGGGCACCGTGGTGGTGGCCCAGTCGCGCCAGTCGTCGGGCAGGCCGTCGGTCATGGCGGTCACGATAGGTCCGGGGGCCACGACGTTGCAGGTGATGCCCCGCGGGGCGAGCTCACGGGCGACCGCTCGGGTGAGCCCGAGAAGGCCGGCCTTGGCCGCTGCGTAGTTGGCCTGGCCTGCTTGTCCTGTCTGTCCGCTCACCGAGGACACGTTCACGATTCGGCCGAACCTGCCCCGCATCATCTTCGGAGTGGCACGCCGGATGGTGTGGAAGGCGCCGGTGAGGTTCGTGCGCAGCACCGAGTCCCACTGCTCGTCGGTCATCCGCATGACAAGGCCGTCAGCGGTGATACCGGCGTTGTTCACGAGCAGCTCGA
>JBBDHW010000043.1:0-11869 GCA_040880805.1 Acidimicrobiia bacterium
GGGAAGCTCCGTGCCGGATTTGGGCGTCTCACCCCACTCGTACGATCCGCTCGTGACCGTGGAGGGCCAGGCGCTCGAGCTGTTGGGTCGGCTGACCGGCGATCCTGATGCCGCGTTTCGTGCCGGTCAGCTCGAGGCGATCGAGCAGCTGGTCGAGCGGCGCGGACGCGTGCTGGTCGTCGAGCGCACCGGGTGGGGGAAGAGCGCGGTGTACTTCATCGCGACTCGCTTGTTGCGTGATCGGGGGTCGGGGCCGACGGTGCTGATCTCGCCGTTGCTCGCGCTCATGCGCAACCAACTCCTCATGGCCGAACGTGGCGGCGTGCAGGCGGCGACGATCCACAGTGGCAATCGAGACGAGTGGAAGGCAGTCGAGGCCGAGATCGCCGCCGGGCGAGTCGACCTCTTGTTGATCTCGCCCGAGCGTCTGAACAACGATCGCTTCCGAGCCGAGGTGCTACCGGAACTCGCGAAGTCGGTCGGGCTGTTGGTGGTGGACGAGGCGCACTGCATCAGCGATTGGGGTCACGACTTCCGGCCCGACTACCGGCGGATCGCACGCGTCCTCCAGCTGTTGCCGCGAGGGGTGCCGCTGCTGTGCACGACGGCTACCGCGAACGATCGCGTCGTCGAAGACATCCAGGGGCAGTTGGGCACCGACCTCGAGACGATCCGAGGGCCGCTCGACCGCGAGAGCCTCGTGCTCGGCGCGCTCGATCTTCCGGAACAGGCCATGCGCCTCGCATGGCTCGCCACCGTGATCCCTGCCTTGGCCGGCTCCGGCATCGTCTATTGCCTGACCGTCGCCGACACCGACCGCGTCGCGGGCTGGCTCCGCAGCCAGGGGATCGACGCGCGTGCGTGCAGCGGAGCGAGCGACAACGAAGACCGCGTCGCGATCGAGGATGCGTTGCTCGCGAACTCGCTCGAGGTCGTGGTCGCGACCTCCGCGCTCGGTATGGGCTTCGACAAGCCCGACCTCGCGTTCGTGATCCACTACCAGAGCCCGGGGTCGCCGATCGCGTACTACCAGCAGGTCGGGCGAGCCGGTCGTGCGATGGACCGCGCCGTCGGCGTGCTGCTGCACGGACACGAAGACGTCGACATCCAGAACTACTTCGTCAGTTCGGCGTTCCCGCCGCAGGGGCAAGCCGAACAGCTCGTCGCGTTGCTCGAAGCGCGCGCGGAGCCGATGGGCATCGCCGGCATCGAATCCGAAGTCAACGCTCGCCGGACGCGGCTGCTTGCGATGCTGAAAGTGCTCGAGGTGGAGGGCGCCGTCGAACGCGTCGACGGCGGGTGGCGAAGCACGCTCGCGCCCTGGACGTATGACGCCGAGCGCGTGGAGCGGGTCACCGCGGTTCGTCGCGCGGAGCAGCGGGCGATGGCGGAGTATGTGCAAACGCCCGAGTGTCGGATGGTGTTCGTGCGGTCGCAGCTCGACGATCCGACCGTGGAACCCTGTGGGCGATGCGACAACTGCACCGGGCAACGATGGGAGGTCGAGCTCGACCGGAAGCTCGTCGCCGCGGCGGCGCTGCACCTGCGCACCACGGAGCTGCCCATCGAGCCGCGACTCCAATGGCCGGTCGGGCTCGACGAGCCGCGCGGCCGGATCGCTCCGGAGCGACAGCTCCAGTTTGGGCGATGCCTCAGCGTGTACAACGACGGTGGTTGGGGTGGGCTCGTGCGGCGCGCGAAGCACGACCGTGAGAAGTACGCCGACGAGCTCGTTGCCGCAGCGGCCGATCTCGTTCGGCGGTGGGGACCCGAACCGCGTCCCGAGTGGATCACGTGTATCCCGTCCACGTCGTCGCGGGAGCTCGTGCCCGACTTCGCCCGCCGGCTCGGTCTGGCGCTCGAACTCGAGTTTCGCGACGTCGTGCGACGCGTGCGTGCGAACCCCCCGCAGAACGAGATGGAGAACAGCGCTCAACAGTGCCGGAACACCTATGGTGCGTTCGAGGTCGCGATGCCCGTTCCGAATGCTCCGGTGCTCCTGATCGACGACATCGTCGACTCGCGTTGGACGCTCACGTGCGTGGGTGACGCGCTGCTCGCCGCGGGTTCCGGGCCCGCCTTTCCGTTCGTGCTGGCCCGGGCGCTGAGCGACTGATGGCGCCTCGTTCCGAGGCCTCGCTCGCCGCGGTTCTCCTCACGCAGCGACTGGTTGACGTACCGGTGGAGCCGCTGAAGGCAGCGGAGTACTGGACGGTGCTCGATCGAGTCGGCGATCTGGCTTCGTTGCTCGGCCTGGACGCGGACCGGGTTGCAACCTCGGGCGTCGAGTTCTCGCTGGCGGAGCGGATGGTGCATCGCTTCGATGCCGCGACCGCGCTCGCGTTCGCGCTCGACGAGCTCGAGCAGTCCGGCGTGCGCGTCGTCTCGTCGGTCGACGACGGCTACCCGGCGTCGCTGCGCGAGCTGGGTCACCGTGCACCGCCCGCGTTGTATGCCGCGGGCAACGTCGGGCTTCTCGCCACGCCGCTCCTGGGCATCGTGGGGTCACGCGACGTTGCGGAGGACGGCGCGCAGATCGCGGGTGACGCGGCGCGTGCAGCGGTAGCGCACGGCCTGGGTGTCGTTTCGGGTGGCGCGAGGGGCGTCGACCGGCTTGCCATGCAGGGCGCGCTCGAGTCGGATGGCATCGCGGTCGGCGTGCTCGCCGATTCGTTGCTGCGCACGGTCCGAGATCCCGACGTCCGGCGTGCGATCACCGACGGTCAGCTGTGCGTGTGCAGCCCGTACCGGCCGTTGGCGCCGTTCACCGTCGCGAACGCGATGGGCCGGAACAAGATCGTCTACGCGTTGTCGCAAGCAACGTTCGTCGTCGCGTCGGACCTCGAACAGGGCGGCACCTGGGGCGGCGCGACCGAGGCGCTCCGGCGCAACATTGCACCGGTCGTCGTGTGGACCGGCGCGGGCGCAGGACTCGGCAACGCGAAGCTCGTCGAGCTCGGTGCGACGCCCGTCGCCTCGATCGACGAACTCTTCCCACTGCCTGGGCGCGTCTCGTCAGTCGAAGCAAGCCCGTCGAAACAACTCGCACTCGAGGTCTGACATGACGAGCAGCAGCGAGAAGAAGCAGTGCCCGATCTACGGCGAAACCAAGATGCCCGGTTGGGATGTGTGCCCGGCCTGCGGCCACC
Source organism: Acidimicrobiia bacterium (assembly GCA_040880805.1). NCBI lineage: Bacteria > Bacillati > Actinomycetota > Acidimicrobiia > Acidimicrobiia bacterium. The sequence continues at coordinate 3,150 of JBBDHW010000043.1, forward strand.
CGTACGACGACAAGAACAACGACCTGCGCACGGCCATGCGAGGCGGGCTCAGCGCAACCTCGCGTCCTTGACGAGGAGCATGAGCGTGAACTCGTCGATCGGAGACGGCTCGAACCCGTATCGGAGGTAGAAGTCGCGCGCCGACTCGTTCTTGGCGTGAACGAGGAGGACGAGGACGCCGGTGAGCTCCGCGACTTCGAGAGACTTCAGGACGAAGTGCTCGAGCAACGCTTCATCGAGTCGGTGCCCTTGATGTTTCTGATCGACGGCCAAGCGGCCGAGGAGGATCGCGGGGAGAGGATCGGGCTGGTTGCGCCGCGCCCGTGTAGTTGCCTCGGCTCGAAGCACGACTGCGGTGCTCGACGCGTAGTACGCCACCACGAGAGCGGCTTCAACGACTACCCACGTCCGGCTGCCACCTTCTCGCTGGTTGTGCAAGGCCTTGTCGCGAAGCCAGGAGTTCAGGGCAGGGTCGCCGCAATCGAACTCGTCGAGCACGTGGCCGGGCTCGAGCAGGAGCGGTCCGACATACCGACTCAGCGGTTCACTCCTCCAGAACCGAGGGCTGTTCGAGGAGTTTGGCGAGTTCGGGCTTGCGGATCGTGGGACGGTCGAGGACTGCCTGGAGCTCCGCCCAAGCTGCGTCGTCGAGCGCGAACACGCGCCGATCGGCCAGGTCGGCCTCGGCCGCCTCGAGCGCGTGGCGCACGACGTACTCGTTCAGTGATTCGCCGGTTGCGTCGAGGACGCGCCGGACCACCGCGTCCTGCTTCGGCGTGACCCTCAGGGTCCAACGGTTGGATTTCGTGTCCATGAGAGGATCACTGTACGTCAGATCGACGTACAGGAGCAACCGCCACCCGCCTCGCGGCGCGTCTCGGCACAGATCGTTCGGTCAGGCCAATCTCCAGCGAGGGCGAGCGCCTGACCGACGCGTCGGCCGCGCCAACGAGTAGTGGAAGCGGTTCGAGTCCGTTCGTATCGACAGCACGCCGGCCAGCTCGAGGTGTGACTGGTACCGGTGGATCTCCTCGGACGCGGCCGAGTGTTACCGTCACGTTCGCCTTGATCGCCGGCAAGCGCGTGCTGCGGAAGCACTGGTGCGGATGGGTCGTCAATTGAGCCGCCGCCCGGTCATCACCGCGCTGGCCGCGGTTGTCCTCGTCGCTGGAGGCGCGGCGGCCTACGTGGCTACCCGGCCCCACAATCACAGCGCCCGAGCCAACCAGCCTCAGGCGTCCTCCTCCCGCGGCATGCCGCTTTGCGCATCGGCCACGGCCACCGGCTGCGACAAGAGCAAGCTCCAGACCGGAGCGCGCGGTTCGCCTGCCTGCCGGGGCAAGGGCGCTGGCACCATCACCGCTTCGCCCATCGCTGTCGATGACATCGTCTTCATTCTGCCGATGGGCCTGATGACCGGCGGCCACGTCACGCCGATCGACCACGGCTACTTCTACATCAAGGGCGCCGCGGCCGATCCGCCGCAGCAGGCGCCGGTCTACGCGCCGATGGACGGCAACATCTCCAGCGTCACCCGCACCGTCCGCAACAGTGCACCGGCCGCCACGTCGGATCAGACTGCGGCCGCCACCTTCGACGACTACGCGGTCACCATCGAGGCCACCTGCACCTTCCGGGTGCGTTTCAGCAACATGGTGCGGCTCGCCGGCATGTTGGGAGACAAGCTCGGCGACTTGGGAAGCAACCAGACCAAGACGCCCAACTACTCGGTCAAGGCCGGCGAACTGATCGGCTACACCGGCCTGCCGACCGCTCGAGGCATCGACGTGTGGGTCGAGAACGACGACATCACCCTGACCGGTTTCGTTCACCCCGCCCAGTACACGGCGGCCGAGGCCTGGAAGACCCACGTGGCCGACCTCTTCGACTACATGAAGGAGCCGCTCGAGAGCCAGCTGTTGGCGCTCGACGAGCGTGATGCCACGCCGCGCTGGGGCAAGATCGACTACGACATCGACGGCAAGCTGGTGGGCAATTGGTTCCGCGTCGGCTCGGGCGGCTATGCCGGGCTGCAGCATTCCGGCGAGGGCTATTGGGATGGCCACCTGGCGGTGGTTTACGACGGCAGCGATCCCGGGCAGATCGACATCTCCTTCGGCAACTATCAAGGAACGGCGCAGCAGTTCGCCGTGGTCGGCAACGCGCCCGATCCTGCCACGGTCGACCCGTCGACCGGTTTGATCAAGTACGAGCTCGGCCAGATCGAGCACTATTCCGCCGACACCGGCCAGGCCTGGGACGGCAGGACCTATCTGCCCCACCTCCGCACCCGGGCCGGTAGCAGCGTGACGGGAACGGTCTTGATGCAGCTGGTCGACGACCGCAGCCTGAAGGTGGAGATCTTCCCCGGCACGCGGGCCGCCGACATCAGCGGCTTCGACTCCGGCGCCCAAATGTACGAACGATGACTGCTTCGCTCCAGTTCACGAATCACGTCGGCGCGCCCGCTCGCGGGGCCTCGGTGCCGGGAACGGCTACCGGGTGAATGTCGGAACTGCGCGCAGCGTGTCGAACGCGAGGGAGCCGGCGAGCTCGCTGAACACGACCTCGCCGAGGCCAGTCGTCTGGTCGTAGCGGGGGCCCGCGCTGCAACCGCCGAGCGCGTAGAGGTCGTTCGAGCCGCTCATTATGTCGTGGAACACCGTCGCGTACGTCGTGGGATCGGAGGCGATTGTGTAGAGCGCGGGGTTCAACAGCACGGGTGGCATGACACCGCGCCCGACCAGCGCGCTCTTCACGACCGACATCGCGCCCGCCCACAACGGTCCGGTCATGCTGTCGCCCTCGATGGGCTGCCACGAGAACTCGGGTTGTGGCGGGTTGCCGGGTGCGTAGAGCTCGTAACCGGGCTTCCCGGCCAGGCTCGCGACGTCGGGAACCATCCGATTCCCGGTGGGATCGGCCAGGCCATTCGGAATGTTCTGTTGCCAGTCCGGGCGGTCGTACAGCGTGCTCACGCCGCCCCCGGTGCCGCTGCACCCCGGAGCGGGGTCGCCCCACGCGACGCCGGGCGTAGTGAGCGCAGATTCGTTCTTGGGCACCATCGTGCCGCCGGTCGCGGTCACCCACGGGGAGCTCGCCGGCCAATCGACCGCGAGGAAATGCGTGTCGGGATCGACGTCGCACTGGCCCTTGGGCGCGCATCCCGACGACCCGGAATCTCCGGAGCCCTTGAAGATCCACACGCCTTCCTCCGCCGCTTGCTGGAGGAGCGCTTCGCTCGGACCGAACGGATCCTTGATCTGCGGTTCGCAGGACTCGTAGCTGATCGAGATGATGTCGACGCGCTGGCCACCGGTGTTCGCCGGATCGAGCGCAGCGGTCAGCAGCCGTGGATGTACGTCACGAGATCCTGACTCGGGCTCACGAACACGTCGGGTCGTCGACTCCCGCAGACACGCCGGTCATGGCGGCGGACACCACGGCGAGAACGAGGAACCCGACTCCGACCGACCACCGACGCAGTGACGGCTGCATGGCGGGAATGCTGTCATATCGGAGCGCGCAGGACGGACGACGCCGGGACGGCTGACCACGCGTCGGTTGCGGGACGTGCCCGTATGGTCGACGAGTGCACGACGCGTCCAACCGCGTGTGGCCGCACGATGCCGCGGCACTCTCCCGCGAACAGGAGCGGCTCGCAGCGCTGACGCCGCCGCCCTGGCAGCCCGGCGGCGAGCCGTTCCTCGTCGGCGGGTGCTTCCTCGCGTTCGCGCCAGGTGAACAAGGCCCGGGTCACGCGGGCGACCACGGATGGGCCGCCGCGACCGTGGTGGAGTGCCCCGGTCTCACGACGGTGGCGAGCGCGGTGGTGCCGTGCGTCGTCGGCGCGGCATACGCGCGCGGACAGCTCGCGCGGCGCGAGGGCCCCGCGCTCACGGAAGCGGTCGACGCGTTGACGATTCGGCCGGACGTGTTGCTGGTCGACGCGACCGGGCGTGACCACCCGCGCGGCGCGGGGCTCGCGCTCCAGCTCGGCGCGGTGCTGGGCATCCCGACCATCGGCGTGACGCAACGGACCCTGCTCGCTGCGGGTGACGAGCCCGGGCTCGAACGCGGGGACCGCGCGCCGTTGTGGTTGCGCGGTGAGGTCGTGGGTGCATGGGTGCGAACACAACGCAACGTGCGGTCGCTCGCGGTGCACGCTGCCTGGCGCGTCGACGTGGATACTGCCGTCCGCGTGGTGCTCGCGTCGACCGGGAAGGTGCGCGCCCCCGAACCGCTGCGGCGTGCACGCACGATCGCCCGGAAGTCACGCGCCGACGCTCGCGCCACCGGAGGTTGATGTCGTAACCCGGTTGCATGCTCGCGCCGAACGGCGCAGTCGCTCGGACACGGAGGGGTACTGGGCACGGATCCTTTCGTCTGGAACCTCTCCGACGACAAACGGTTGCACGAGTCGAGCTCTCGGCGCGATTCCGTGCATTCCTCGAAGCCACCGGTCGGGCGCGCCGTCCTTGTGAACGACGACGGACGAGCGCCGACTCGTCGAACCAGACCCCCGCGTGGTTCGCTCCTACCGTGCTGACCGCGGCGCGAGCCGAGCGCGGCGGTATTCGACGGCGCGGCGGAACTTGTGGAGCACCCGGGCGTCGAAAGGCAGTTCGTCGATCTCGGGGAGCCACGCGTCGAGCCGATCGAGGAGGCTGTCCAAGACCCTCTCTGTCGCGCGCGGCGGCACTCCCACTTGTTCACCGAGCGCGACGAAGTCGGCGCGGCCGACGCGTTCGTCGAGTTTTCCCGCGATCGGAAGCGCGAGCGTGCTGTCCCCGTAGAGATACGAGCTCGGGAGGTCGTACGCCGGTGTGACCCGCCATTCGCCGTCGGGTAGGCGGAGCACCGAGAAGTTCTTCGCGTGCGCGTCGCCGTTGCAGGTCAGGTACGTGAATGCGAACTGCCGTACGAGATCGCGTGCGGCGACAACCGGCGCCTGGGCAGCGCCCGCGAGCCCAGGATGACCGAGGCGGCGCGCCGAACGCTGGTCGTCCGTGAGGGTTTGGCCGGTGTCGCCGAGTGGGAGGCGCGCCACGGGCGGCTCACGGCCGAAGAGCTCGCCGCCGCCCGAGACCGACTGGAGCGCCGATCGCGACGAGCGCGGCGGAATGCATGAACCCGACGGTGTACGACGCGGGCGCGTTGGTCGCGGCCGACCGCAATGAACGCACGATGTGGGCAGACCACTGCGTCCGCCTCGAGGCGGGCATCGTCCCGCTCGTGCCGGCACCCGTTCTCGGGCAGGTCAGTCGGTCCAGTCGTCAAGCCCAGCTGCGGCGGTTCCTGCGCGGTTGCGACGTCGTCGCGTTCGACGAATCAGACGCCCATACAGCAGGAAGGTTGCTCGGGCGTTCGCAGACGAGTGACATCGTCGATGCCGCGGTCGTGGTCCTCGCCGTGGCGCATGCCGCCGAGATCGTGACCGACGACCGCGACGACATCGCACGCCTTCTTGTCGCCGCGCGTTCGTCGCTACCCGTCGTCGACGCCTGACCCGGTCGTGCGCACTGCCAACGTTGTGTCACACAGGGCCGGTTGGCGGCCGGTCGACGGGCCAGGTCCCTCACCGCCTCGAGATGGACACCCGCACGTTACAACGGGGTTGCGACGGCGCCGCCCGTGCTCCCAGCTCGAACGCGGTACGGACCTCGCGCGTTGTTGCGCTCACTCGTGATGAACGAATTCGACGCCGGGTCCTCGATATCTGAACCGCCGAGTAGTTTGGAGCGATGGCAAAGCAGAAATCGAAACGACACGGAACGAGCGGAGACCTCACCGACGCGGGAGGCTCGGGCGGACCTCCTGGCAAGAAGCAGCGCCGGAAGGTCCGCAGGAACAACAAGAAGAGCCACGGATAGCCACGCGGTAGGGGGTGCTGTGGTGCCCACAGGATTGCGACCCATCGAACGACGGATGTTGCGGCTCGTCGAGGACGGCGTGCCGGAAGCCGAGATCGCGGCCCGGTTCCGGTGCAGTCCCGACTTCGTCGCCCGCGTGATCACGCTCGCGCGGCTCCCCGGGCGCACCGCGCCGGTCGGCGGCGGCCGCCAGCACCTTCGCCCGCTCGAGCGATGCGTGCTGGGATGGCGGTCTCGCGGTGCGTCGCACGCCGAGATCGCACCACGGTTCCGCCGGAGCGAAGCGTTCGTCGCCCGCGTGGAGGAGTTCGCGCACTACAAGCTCTCGCTCGAGTAGCGCGGTCGCCGCTGCGATGTCCGCTCGACGCGCGAACAGCTCGATGCGAGGAGGCGCGGCGTTCTGGGTGCTCTTCACCGTCGTCGTACTGGTCGGCGTCGGTGCCGGTGCCGTGCTCTTCGGCTCGAACGCGAACGACTCGAACGACGATGGGTCGTCGTCACAAGACGGGAGCAGTCCCTCGTCGACCACGACGACACAGCTCCTGATTCCCTCGCTCCGGTCGTACAAGGTCACGACCGGAGTGAACGTCCGGTCAGGACCGGGAACGACCTACTCGGTGGTCGGCACGGTCGAGACGGGTTACGAGGTGCTCGCGGTCTGCGTGATCGACGGCGAGACCATCCCCGGACCGTTGGGGCCTTCGAACAAGTGGCTTCGCGTCGCGTTCAACCAGCTCACCGGCTACATCACCAGCCAGTACGTTGCCGTCGGCACGGCGATCAACGACCCATCGGTCATCCCCGTCTGCACGAGCATCTAAACGGGCGATGTGCGTCAGCTCGTGACGAGCTCCTCGATGCGGGCGAGCGTCTGCTCCATCGACTTGCGCGTCTTCTTGCGGGCGGGGCGCACCATCGCCTTCGTGCGCTCCTGCGAGATGTCCCAGCTCTCGCGCACGCGCGTGCCGCCGTCGACCGGCTCGAGCTCGTAGCGCCAGATCCGTCCGCCGAACTTCTGCCCGATCTTGCCGGGCCCGCGCGTCTGCCACGCGATGCGCTTGTTCTCGTCGTACTCGGTGACGGTGCTCGTCATCGTGTACGTGATGCCGAGCTTCATCGACATGCCGAACGTGGCGCCGAGCGACAGCCGCTCCGGTGAGTCCTTCGCGTCGCGCACCGTGCCCGAGCCGTCGATGTCGTGGTGACGGCGGGGGTCGGCGAGCAGGTCGAAGATCTTCTCCGGCGGCGCGGGGATCACGCGCTCGACGGTCTCCACGTCGGAGCCGGGGACGGTGGTGGTCACAGGTACAACGCCTCCTGGTCGTCGGGCGGCTGGTTCCGGCGGTGCGACGGGGAGAGGTCTTCGCCATCGACCGCGCCGTCGTCGGCGGGGTGCTCGACCACGGCGACGACCCGCGACTGCATGAACTGGGCGGTGCGCACGACCTGCCCGGTCCGCGTGACCTCGGCGACCTCCACCACGCCCCGGCTCGTGGTGGTCTCGACCCGCCGCCCGGCGCGTGCGGCCACCACTTCATAGATGCGAGTCTCCCCGCCCCCCACGTCGACGACGACTTCGACCCGATCGCCCTTCATGGCCCCATCCTTCCCCATCTCTCCGGCTCGCACCACTGTCACCTCGCGGCGGCCTCCGGTCTCACGCTTCCTTCACCACCGCGTACCACACTCGTTCGGCGACCGCGTGCACGAGGTCGCCCATGCGCGACAGCCGCCGGTAGATCTCGCGCCAGGCGAACATCGTCGCCACGTCGGCCTCGTCGAGCAGCGCCGACATCGCGGCGCGGTAGGCGCGCTCGACGCGCCGCTGGCTCTTGATCGCGGCGTCGGCCTCCTCGGTCGCGTCGCCGGCGCTCGAGCCGAGGTGCGCGAACGCCTGCACGAGGTGGCTGACCGCGTCGGCGATCAGGCCGACCATCTGGCGGGTCGGTTCGTTCGGCTCGAGGTTCATCACCTCCATCTCACGTACGAGATCCTTCGCGCTGTTGAGCACCTCGTCGAGCTCGGCCGACAACGTGAAGAGATCCTCGGCGTCGAGCGGCGGCGAGAACGCGTCGCGCAGCCCGCGCCACAGCTCGCGTTTCTGGTCGTCGGCTTGGTGCTCGCGGTCGCGCACCGCGTCGCCCGCCGCGGGATCGCCGCCCGCCCACGCGACGAGCGCCTCCATGCCGTCCATCGTGATGTCGGCCTGCCGGCCGAGCATGTCGAGCAGGTGCGGGTTGTCGGGTAGGAACCATCGCTTCGTGCTCACGCGAGCCACCTCCATGGGACCAGCGCCACGACCGCGAACGCGGCCGTCACGGGAACCGTGATCAGCCAGGCGATCAGCATGGCGCGGACGACCTCCCAGCGCACATGCCGAACCCGTCGTTTGCCGACGCCGACGCCGACGACCGACGAGGCCACCACTTGCGTGGTGCTCACCGGCGCGCCCGTCAGCGTCGCGCCGAGGAGCACGCCGGTGGAGCCGGTCTGGCTGGAGAGCGCGTCGAGTGGCCGCAGCCGCACGATGCGCGCACCGAGCGTGCGGATGATCGGCCAGCCGCCGAACGCCGTGCCGAGGGTCAGCGCGGCCCCGCACGCGAGCTCTACCCACGCGGGTGCGTGTAGCGACGAGATCTCGCCGCTCGCGAGCAGCAGGAGCGCGACCACGCCGACGACCTTTTGCGCGTCGTTCGCGCCGTGGGTGATCGCGAGCCCGCCCGACATCGCCCACTGTCCCCCGCGCACCGGGCCGCGCACGCGGACGGTCGCGCGACGCGTGAGCCACCGCGCGACGCGGTCGGCGACGATCCCGGCCGCGAGCCCGAACACGGGCGCGATCGCGAG
>JBBDHW010000043.1:11879-18550 GCA_040880805.1 Acidimicrobiia bacterium
CGGGATGCAGTCCGTCGAAGCCACCCCAATCGACGGCCGACGTGCCGCCCTCGGCGAGCGCGGCCCCGACGAGACCGCCGAGGAGCGCGTGGCCCGAGCTCGACGGCAGGCCGCGCCACCACGTGATCAGGTTCCAGGCGACCGCGCCGGTGAGCGCGGCGCCGAGGACCACGGTGACATCGGCGCTCGGCACCGTGACGATCCCCGCGATCGTGTCCGCCACCGCCCGGCCGATGAGCAGCGGCCCGATCACGTTGCCGACCGCCGCGAGGATCACTGCGGGGCCCGGGTGCGCGGCGCGGGTCATCACCAGCGTGGCGATGGAGTTGGCGGCGTCGTGCAGGCCGTTCGTGACCGCGAACGCGAGCGCCATGGCTACGGCGACGACGAGAGCGGTGCTCACCCGCGCATTCCTCGAGCACTACCTCGGCGAGCCGGTGGCCCCGAAGGCGGCTTGATCCGCGTCGGGCCGGTCGGACTGGTCTGACTCGTCGAACGGCGACGCGATCGTGAACGTCTCGCCGTCGGGGAGGATCGCCTCGTCCATCGGGTGCCCGGCCATCTCGGGGACGTGCTCCACGACCGGCTTCCCGCGCGGCATGAGCAGCGCGGTGAACGCGCCGACGATCGCGATGACGAACATCGTCACGAACACGAGGTGCAACGAGTCGGCGAACGCGCCGCGCACCGCGTCCTGCGTCTCGACGGGGAACGCCTTCGCCGTCTGCGCAGAGAGCAGCGCGCCGGCGGGGATGTGCTGGCCGGGGAAGAGCTCGGCGATCCGGTCCGTGAGCGAGGTGAGCATCACCGCGCCCGCGATCGCCACCCCGAGCACACCGCCGAGCTGACGGGTGAAGTTGACGAGGCCCGTCGCGGTTCCCATGCGCGGGAGGTCGACCGAGTTCTGTGTGGCCAGGATCGTGGTGAGGAAGGTGATGCCCATTCCGAACCCGATGAACACCATGCACACGCCGGTCTCGAACTCGCTCGTGCCGGTACTGAGGCGCGTGAGGAGGAACGTTCCCACGAGGACGAACCCGAAGCCCGCGACGGAGAGGACGCGGTACCCGACCGCGAGGATGAGGCGCGCCGCGACCGGTGAGGCGACGACCATCGCCAGCATCATCGGCGTGAGGATGCGGCCCGCCTGCGTGGCCGACGACTGGTTCACGACCTGCACGAAGAGCGGCAGGAACGACAGCGTCCCGAACATGACCATGCCGATCGCGAGGCCGATCGAGTTCGACGCCCGCAGCGTGCGGATCTTGAACAGGTCGAAGGGGATCAGCGGCTCGGTCGCCCGCCGTTCGATGAAGAGGAACGCCACGAGCAACACCACGCTCGCGCCGAGGGCGCCGACGATCATCGGCGAGCCCCACCCGTAGTCGCGGCCGCCGCTCTCGAGCGCGAACACGAGCAGCCCGGTCCACCCGAGCAGCGTGAACATGCCCGGCCAGTCGATGCGGTGCTTGTGCCGGTACTGGAGCGGCTCGATCATCACGAACGCGACCATCAGGATCGTGAAGACGGCGACGGGCAGGTTCACGTAGAACACCCAGCGCCACGACAGGTTCTCGGTGATGAATCCGCCGATCAGCGGTCCGACGATCGATCCGAACCCGAACACCACCGAGAACAACATCGAGACCTTCGGGCGCTGCTTCATCGTGTAGAGGTCGGCCACGATCGTCTGCGCGACGGGGAGCACGCAGCCCGCGCCGACACCCTGGAGGCCGCGGAAGAGGACGAGTTGGATCATCGAACCTGCCGCCCCGCACAGCATCGAGCCGACCATGAATATCACCATGCCCGTGAGGAAGATCTTCTTGCGGCCGTACATGTCGGCGAAACGACCCCACACCGGGATCGTCGCGATCTCCGCGAGGAGGTACGCGGTGAACACCCAGGCGTAGTGGTCGAGGCCGTGGAGGTCGCCGATCACCGTCGGCATCGCGGTAGCGACGACCGTGCCGTCGAGCGCCGCGAGGAACATGCCCGCGGTGACGGCGACGAGCGTGAGCCGGCGACGCCCGGGGCTCAAGCGCGCCGCGTACGCGGTGGAGAGGCTCACACGCTCGTTCCCCGCAGCGCGGGCGCGACGAGTCGTGCGAACTGTTCGATGCGGTGATCCTCGGTCTTGGTGTCGCGTCGCAGGTACTCGACGAACAGACCCCAGAGGAACGTGGCGATGCAGTCGGCCGCGGCGTCGAGATCGGCGTCGGGTGCGGCGTCGGTCGCGCAGCCGAGTACGGCGACCCACCGGGCGCGCCACAACGCCGCAAGCGTGAGCCCCACCTCGAGCGCGTCCTCGTCGCCGAGGACGGCCTCACCTTGCATGAGGCTGAGGAACTCGCGCTGGCCGATGAAGCGCGTGAACTCGCGACGGGCCTCCGCGACGATGATCGCCTCGACCGGCGCGGGGGCGGGCAGTTCGATCTCGCCCGGCTCCTTGCCGAAGCCCTGCGCGCGGTACACCTCGCGGATGAGCTCGGCCTTCGAGGCGAAGTGGTAGTAGAGCCCGGGTACCGTCACGCCGGCCGCGTCGGCGAGCTCGCGCATGCTCACGGCGGTGGTGCCCCGCTCCGCGAAGAGGCGCAGCGCCGCCTCGACGATCCGGTCTCTGGTGGGGACCGTCGTGGTACCCGGCGCCGCGCTCACGGGCGCCAACTTACTTGAACGCTCGTTCAACCACCAAGCCCTTCCCCCCTTCAAAACAGATTGGGGTTACAGGGGGTGGCCGATCAGGAGGGCGCCGGGAGCGAAGTCGGCGCCGTTGTACCAGGAGCTCTCGTCGCTCGCGAGGAACAGGCAGGTGCGCGCCGCGGCCTCGGGTCCGCTCGCGTACTCGGCGCCCGGCCCGCGGTGTTCCCGCGGCCGGAACTCGCGCTGGTTGCCGGTCGCGAGCAGCTCACCCATCCGTTCCGAGATCGGGTTGTCGGTGATGAACTGCGGGCTGCCGCCCGAGCCGTAGATGCAGTTCACGCGGATCCCGCGGGGCGCGAGCTCGATCGCCGCGCACTTGGTGAGGCCGCTGATCGCCCACTTGCTTGCGCCGTACGCGCACGTGTACGGCGCCGGCTGCACGACCCACACCGACGCGTAGTTGACGATCGAGCCGCCGCCCGATTGCGTCATCGGCGCGATCGCGGCGCGGATCCCCATGAACGTGCCGAGCTCGTTGACCTTGGTGACACGCAGGTAGTCCTCGGGCGTGGTGTCAACGATCAGGCTGAGATGCATCACCGCCGCGATGTTGGCGAGCACGTCGAGCCGGCCGTGCTGCGACATCGTCCGCTCGATGAGCGCCGTCCAGTCGGCCTCGACGCTCACGTCGCAATGCACGTACGTGGCGGCGTCGCCGATCTCGCTCGCGATCTCCTCGCCCCGCTCGTCGACGACGTCGGACACCATCACCTGCGCGCCCTCCTCCGCGAACACCCGCGCCGTCGCCGCGCCCACGCCGCGCGACCCGCCAGTCACGATCGCTACCTTGCCGTCGAGCCGTCCCATGCCTGCTCCCCTCGTGTGCGGTTTCGCGGCCATTATCTACTCGTGAAGCTGGTGCGTGCGCTCGGGATCGTGGCGGGTGCGGCGGCGGCGTACACCCTCGTCGTGCGCGGCGCGCTCACGCTCGACCTCGGGATCGGCCGCCGGGTTCGGCCACTCGGGCCGATCCGCATGCCGATCGACGCGCCACCCGACGTCGTGTTCGACGTGATCGCGGCGCCGTACTTGGGCCGCACACCGCGGGCGATGGAGGCGAAGGTCGAGGTGCTCGAGCGCGGGAGCGACATGGTCCTCGCCGCGCACTACACGCCGACCGGCATGCTCACGGCGACGACGGTCCGGTTCGAACGACCGCTTCGCGTGCACTTCCGGCTGCTTCGGGGCCCCGTGCCGCACGTCGTCGAGACCTTCGAACTGCGGGCGAACGCGGAGGGTGGCACGGACTTCGAGTACACGGGTGAGCTCGGCACCGACTTCGGGGCCGTTGGTAGCTGGTGGGGCGGCATCGTCGCGGACAAGTGGGAGCGGACCGTGCAGGAATCGCTCGACGGCATCCGCGCCGAGGCGGAACGACGCGGGAGCCGGCGGCCCGGCGCGGGCCTACCATGAGCCGCATGGCGCATTCCGGCGCCCCCGCCGTTCGGCCGCTCGGCGGCATGCAGCCCGATCCCGAGCTGCTCCCCGTGCCGCACGAGACGCAACGTGTTCGCGCCGACGGCCGTCCGCAGCCCGCGTTCCGCGAGGACCTGCGTCGCGTCCCGTCATGGCGCAACGCGTGGGCGGTGCTGTTCGCGTGGATCCAGACGGTTGGCGTGCTCGCGCTCGCGGTGTGGTGGGGAAACCCGATCGGGTACGTGCTCGCGTTCCTGCTCATGGGGCGCGCCGACGCGCAGTTCGCCGCGCTGATGCACGAGGCGGCCCACCGGCTGCTGTTCGCGAACAAGCGCGTCAACGATCTCGTGGGGCGGTGGATCGTGGGATACCCGATCTTCACGTCCACCGACGCGTACCGGCGCGTGCACATGGCGCACCACCGCCACGAGTTCGGCCCCGACGAGCCCGACATCCCGCTGTACTCGGGCTACCCGATCACCGCCGCGAGCTTCCGCCGCAAGCTCGTGCGCGACGCCACCGGCCAGACCGGGTTCCGTCTGTTCCGCGACCAGTTCGCGCCCGCTCGATGGAAGGGCTCGCGCTCGCGGCGGACGTTGCTCCAGATCCTGCTGGTGCAGGCGGTGCTGTTGGGAGCGGCGATCGCCGTCGGCCGGTGGTGGCTGTACCCGTTGCTCTGGGTGCTGCCGCACATAACGGTCTGGCGCGTGATCAACCGGTTGCGCGCGATCGCCGAGCACGGCGGCATGAACGCGTCGTCCGACCGGCGCGAGACCACGCACACCGTGCAGCAGCACGCGGTCGCGCGGTTCATGCTCGTCCCGTACCACATCGGCTGGCACCTCCCGCATCACGTCGACGCCGGCGTGCCGATGCGCGCGTTGCCGCGCTACCACCGCGCGTTGATCGAGGCGGGCTACGTCACACCGACGCTCGAGTACGCGAACTATCCGGCGCTCTGGCGGGCATTGCGCGCGGGAGCCTCTGGCTCGGCCTGACGCGGATCGATCCGAATCTCGGGTTAGCCGGCGACGAGGTCGGCGTACTCCGGGTGCTCTGCGATGTACTCGGCGACGGCCCAACAACCCGTCGAGAACGAGCTCGTAGCGCGACTGTTCCTCGTTGTTACGGATCTCGGCCGCCATCTTGAAGGGTCTATCCGATCCTTCGTCGTCGGCGCGCTCTCGCGCGTTCCGCCGGCGGTGCGGCATACGCACCGAGGAGGTGCGCGGCGTGGGAGCGCTGCAGCGCGCGATACTCCGCCGGTGCCACAACGTCGACGTCGGGGTCGAGGCACACGAGCACGTACTCGACGCGGCGCTCCCCGATCACGGTGACGTCGGCTTCGACGCGACCATCGTGGAGCTCGACGGTGCGTTCGACGCGGTGCGGTCGCGGCAGCGCGTCGAGTTGCGCTGGTGTGAGCCGCAGCGTGATCGTGCGCTCGTACTCGCGCAGGTCGAACCAGTCGGGGATCTCGGCGTCGGTGGGCGGGTCGGACGCGACATCACCGAGCTCCGAGTCCACCATCCGGTCGACGCGGAAGTTCTTCGCATCGGCTTCTTCGAGCTCGCGACCCTGGAAGTACCAGTGGCCCCACTTGCAGTAGACGCGGTGCGGCACCGCCTCGCGGTCGCTCGCCACCTCCGCGCCGTCGGGCAGGTAGCGAAAGCGCAGCGACCGCCCCTCCCGCCACGCTTCCTGCGCGACCGGCAAGTACGGCGGGCGCTCGACGCTCACGCACAGCTGCGCCGCGACCACCGCGCGCAGCTTGGCGAGCGCTCGATCGAGATCGGGAGTGGAGCGGGTCGCAACGCTCTGGAACGCGAGCCCGGCGACGAGGAGGCGCAGCGCGGTGTCCGGATCAGGTGCCTCCGACGCGAGGTTACGGAGCCAGTGCTCCTCGGCGACCATGAGCCGGCCGTCTTCGGTGAGCAGGAACGCTCGCTCCTCGCTCACGATCTCGTCGGTGCCGGTGCGGAACTCGAGGTAGAGCACGGGCTCGAGGAGTGCGTGGAGCGTGTCGGCATCGACGTCGACGGCCCGCGCCGCGTCGTCGAGTTGTACGACGCCGCGCTCTTCCGCGAGCGCGAGCGTGGCGCGCAGGATCTCGAAGTGGCGTTGTTTGGCAAGCGCGGGCATCAACGCGCCTCCGCGAGCGCGGCGAGATGGTCGCGCACGATCGCCACCAGCTCGGGCGGCGCGAGCACGACGGCGTTGGTGCGAAACGCAAACAGCCGGTTGCGAAACGACCTGTAATGACGCACGTCGAGCTCGATCACGCCGCCGTCCGCGTCGGGCTCGACCATCTCGCCGCCGAGCTCGCGCCGGAATGCGACCACATGATCGGCGCGCACACGCACCCGCGCACGCATCAGCGGGTCGGTGCCCCAGACGTTGGGGTCGAGGTCGAACGCGGCATCGACGTCGAAGTCGTCGGGCACCGCGTACATGCCGGCGGCGCCGTCGAGCACGACCGGATCGACACCGTCGCCGCGCTCGATCCGGTCGAGCCGGAACCGGCGCACTCCACCTGCGTCGACGTCGAGGCC
>JBBDHW010000043.1:18560-97131 GCA_040880805.1 Acidimicrobiia bacterium
AGCGCGTAGGGGTCCACGTGGCGCACGCGACCGTCGTGGACGAACGTCACCGCGGTACGCGCGCCGATCGCCGCCCGCAGCGTGGCGACGAGGTCGTGGACGCGGAGGACGATCTGCGTCGCGTCGTCGCCCACCGCGCTGCCGAGCGCGCCGGGCACCGGGATGTCGACACCCTCGACGTCGACGGTCGCGGCGGCCGCGATCAGCGCGGCACGCTCCGGCGCGGTGAAGTACGGCGCGCGGAGCGAGTAGCTGTGGTTGGCCTCGTCGTAGGCGAGCTCGATACCCCAGTGCTCATGCAGGTCGGCGATGTCGCGGCCGACGCGCTTGCGCAACGTTTCCCATTCGGGTGTGCCGGCGATCAGCTGTCCGCCGCCCGTGTTCTCGTAGCCGGGGACGTCGGCGACGATGTCGTCGAGCGTGATCGGTCGCCCGACACGGTGGGCGTACGCCGCGAGCCGCAAGATCCGTCCTGCCGGCGCGTCCCGCTCGACCATCACGGCACAGTGTCCCACGCCGGCGGCATGATGGCCCGTGGTGGGGGATCGTCTCGAGGTTCGCAGCGCCGCGCTCGCGGTCGTGCTCGTGCTCGCCGTGTCGGTCGCCGCCGCGAGTTGCGCGAGTGAGAAACCCTCGGCCACGCACACGCCGAGCACGCGGGCGCGCGCGACGACGAACGCCGGGCTACCCGCCGGCCTCGACGCAGTGGTCGTGTCCGTGACCGACGGCGACACGATCACGGTGCGCCTCGACACAGGCGGTACCGAGAAGGTTCGCCTCATCGGCATCGACACGCCCGAGACCAAGGACCCGCGCACCGTTGTCGAATGCTTCGGCGCCGAAGCCTCGGCGCGGACCCACGCGCTCCTCCCGACGCGTACCGCGGTGAGGCTCGAGACCGACGTCGAGCGTCGTGATCGGTACGGCCGGTTCCTCGCCTACGTATGGCGTGTCGACGACGGTCTCTTCGTGAACGAGGCGCTCGTCAAGGACGGCTGGGCCGCGCCCTATCGTTTCCCACCAAACGTGAAGTATGCGGACCGGTTCAGCCAGCTCGGCGCGGAAGCGCGCGAGGCCAACGCAGGTCTGTGGGGCGCGTGCGGCGGCACGAACACGCCGGCGGCAAGCGCGGCTCCCGCGAATGGCACTGTCAGCGGATGTGATCCGAACTACGCGGGCGCGTGCGTACCGATCTCCGCGACCGACCTCGACTGCAGCGATATCGGCGCACACAACCTCCAGGTGGTCGGAACCGACGTGCATCGGCTCGACGGCAACCACGACGCCGTCGCCTGCGAGTAGCTGGTGGCCCGACACGCGCGCGTCGTCATCCTCTGCCTGCTCCTCCCCGCGCTCGCGGGGGCAGTGGGCTCGACCGCCCCGCCTCGCGACACCACGGCCGTACCGCCGGTCAGTGTCACCCGCGACATCGTGTACGGGACCGTCGGCGGTGAACGGCTCATTCTCGACGCCTACGTGCCCAGCGCGAAGACGACCAAGCGTCCGGTGATCCTGTTGGTGCACGGCGGCGCGTGGCAATCGGGCGACAAGTCGGACTTCACGGGCGACGGCATGAGGCTCGCCGAGCTCGGCTATGTCGCGTTCTCGCTGAACTACCGCCTCGCGCCGCTCCATCCGTATCCGGCAGCCGTCGACGACGTGAAAGCCGCGGTCCGTTGGGTGCGCGCACGCGCGCCGGTGAAGACGTACGCGCTCGACCCGAAGCGCATCGGTGCGATCGGCTCGTCGGCGGGCGGTCACCTCGTCGGCATGCTCGCGACCCTGGGCAGCGGCTCATTGACGAAAGGCGCGCGCATCAAGGCTGCAGTGAGCTGGTCGGGTCCGATGAACTTCAGCTTGTGGCCACTCGATGCACTCGCTGACGCGCCGGTGTCAATCGCGGTGCTGCAGTTCCTCGACTGCATCCCCGGCGCAGCGTCGTGCGCGAACGTGACGGCCGCGTCGCCCATCAGTCACATCGACAAGAGTGACGCGCCGATGCTGCTCGTCAACTCCGAACAGGAGCTGGTGGCGCTCAGTCAGGCGACGAGCATGGACGCGGCGCTGAAGTCGACAGGGGTGGTCGAGCAGCTCGTGGTGCTCCCCGGTACGCGTCACGCGCAGGCATTCGGCGCCGACCTTTGGGATCGAACCGTGGCGTTCCTCGAGAAGTACGTGGGCAAGCCGCCGGCTCCGCCGAAGAAGTGAGTGTCACAGGCCCGCGTTAGCCTCGTCGGACCATGAGCCAGACCACCTTCGAGCTCGGAGACGTTGCCGAGGAGCGCACGTTCTCCGTCGGCGAGCTCACCACCGGTGTGAGCGACGCGGTGCGGCGCGCCTTTCCCGAGCAGGTGTGGGTCAAGGGTGAGGTGCAGAACCTCAAGCGCTACCCGAACGGCCACACCTACTTCTCCCTCGTCGAGAAGGCGGCCGGCCCGGGTGACCGGGTGAAGGCGCGCCTCGACTGCGTGCTGTTCCGCGACGACCGGCCTGCTGTCAACCGCGCGCTCGAGGAGGTGCCGGGCGCCGAGCTCGGCAACGACGTGGAGGTGCGCATCCGCGGCCGGGTCGGCGTGTACGCGGTTCAGGGGCGGCTCCAGTTCGTGATGGCCGCGATCGATCCCGTGTTCACGGTGGGTGGGATCGCCGCCAACCGCGAACGGGTGTTGCGCGTGCTGGCGGCCGACGGCCTGCTCGACGCGAACGGGCGCTTGCCGCTCCCGCTGGTTCCGCTGCGTGTGGGCCTGATCACGAGCATCGAGAGCGCCGCTTACCACGACTTCGTGCACGAGTTGGACACGAGCGGGTTCGCGTTCCAGGTGGGCGCGGTCGACGTGCGTGTGCAGGGCGCCGCCGCGTCGCGCCGGATCGTGTGGGCGTTGCACGAGCTTTCGGCGCGGAACTTCGATGTTGTCGTGATCGTGCGGGGAGGCGGCTCCCGTGCCGACCTCGCTCCGTTCGACACGGAGCAGGTCGCGCGTGAGATCGCGGCGATGTCCGTGCCCGTGCTCACCGGTGTCGGGCACGAGGTCGACCGCAGCGTCGCCGACGAGGTCGCGCACACCGCGTGCAAGACCCCCACCGCATGCGCGCAGATCCTCCTCAACCAGGTGCGTTCGTTCGTGCAGAGCCTCGACCGCGCCGCACAACGGGTAGGAGCACGCGCACGATCGCGGGCAGCACTCGCGGCCCGTGAGCTCGATGATGCGGCCCGCCGCGTGCAGCGCGGCGCGCCCGCGGCCCTCGCCCGTGAGCGCGCGCACGTCGACCAACGAAGCGGGCGTGTCGAGGAGCTCGGCCGTCGGCGTACACGCGATGCGCAGGTCGCCCTTGCGGCGCGTGAGCGCGCGGTGGTCACCGCCGCGACCCACCACCTGCGGCGGGCAACGACACGCCTCGACGGCAGCGTTGCCACGCTCCGCGCCCTCGAGCCCCGCCGCGTGCTCGAGCGTGGCTACACGATCACGCGCATCGCAAGCGGTCGAGTCGTGCGGCGTGCGTCCGACGCCACCGTCGGCGACGAGCTGGTCACGGAACTGGCCGCGGGGCGCGTCGCGAGTCGCGTCGAACGCGTCGAAGAGGAGACGCCATGAGCCCCGACACCATCGGATACGCCGACGCGATGGCGGAGCTCGGTGAGATCCTCGACGAGCTCGAGCGCGACGACCTCGACGTCGACGTGCTCGCCGAGCGGGTCAAGCGCGCCAGCGAGCTCATCAAGCTTTGCCGTACCCGCATCGCGCGCGCCCAGGGCGACGTCGACAAGATCGTCACCGATCTCGAGTCGTTCGGCGCGGCCGAGCCTCACACTGAAAGCGGCGACGATGACTGACGCGCCGCAGACGGAACGGCTCGAGACCGGCTGGTTCGTCGACACCCCCACCGACGACACGCTCCTGCGCCGCTACGTGCTCGCGAACGCGGAATGGATGGAAGCGGTCGCGCGCGCCTCCACCGGGCCGGTGCTCCGTACCGACGACGTGCTCGTGGTCGACGCCCACTCGCCGCACCTGCTGTTCAACACGGGCATCCTGCTGCGACCGGTCGAGGCCGGCCGCGCCGAGGCCATCGCCGCCGACCTCATGCAGTTCTTCACCGGTGCCGGAGGTCCCTTCTCGCTGTTCTGCCCTTGGCCAACCGAGCTGCCCGGCTTCGAGACCGCGGGGCACCCGCCGCTCATGCTGCGGGTGCCGGGTGGTGACCGACCCGCGACACCGAGCGAGCTCACGATCGAGCATGCCACCACGCGTGAAGCGCTCGGCGAGTACGAGCAGGTGCTCGTCGACGGCTTCCCGCTCGAATCGCTCCAGCCGTGGCATGCCGGCGTCGCGTTGCACGCGGCGAACCTCCATGTTCCCGGCACCCGCTTCTTCGTCGGGCGGGTCGACGGCCGCGCCGTCACCGTGGCCACGTCGATCGTGGGGTGCGGGGTGAACCACGTCGAGTTCGTGGCCACGCTGCCCGACGCCCGCGGGCACGGTTACGGGGAAGCGGTCACATGGGAGGCCACGATCGCCGCGCCCGAACTCCCCGCGGTCCTCGTCGCCACCGACATGGGGCGCCCCGTCTACGAGCGGATGGGCTACGTGGCCCTCACCCGCTGGACCTTCCTCATGTGCAACCGGTGACCATCGCGTGGACCCCGCACTGGGTGCCGCGTAAATCAGGTACTCAAAGCCGCGTAGAACTGATACTGTAGGCCGCGTAATTCTGGTATCAGAGGATGGAGATGGCCTACGTCCCCCGGCTCCTCGATCGGCATCTCGACAGCCTCTTGCGGCATCACCCGGCCATGCTGCTCACGGGCCCGCGGGCTACCGGCAAGACGACGACAGGGGCGCGGCACGCGGCAACCGTTGTCAGCCTCGACGAACCCGTCCAGGCCTCTGCCGTGGAAGCCGATCCCGACCAACTCCTGAGCGGTCTCCCCGAGCCCGTGCTCGTCGACGAGTGGCACCTCGCACCTACCGTGCTCGGTGCCATCAAGCGCGCCGTCGACCGCGATCCTCGGCCCGGAAGGTTCCTCGTCACCGGCTCGGTGCGAGCTGACCTCGAGAGCGCGATGTGGCCCGGAACCGGACGCTTGATACGGGTACCGATGTACGGCATGACGGTGAAGGAGCTCCAGGGGCGCCTCGACTCTTCGTGTCTCCTCGACCGACTCGCGGCGGGTGAACGGCCGGAGGCACCGGCAGATCAGCTCAACGTCCGCGATTATGTCGAGCTAGCGCTGCGGGGTGGATTTCCCGACACGGCGACCCGTCTCCCGGCCGAAGAACGACCGCGATGGTTCGCGAGTTACGTAGATCAGCTTCTGACTCGAGACGTCGATCTGCTCGGGGAGACGCGAGACCCTGCGCGTCTACGCCGCTACTTCGAGGTGTACGCGCTGAACTCGGCGGGATCCATCAGCGACGCCACGCTGCAGGACGCAGCTGGGGTGAACCACAAGACCGCGGCGGCCTACGAACGGCTCCTCGTGAATCTGCTCGTCGTGGAACGAATGCCGGCGTGGTCGTCACACCGAGTGGCTCGACTCACGAGGGCACCAAAGCGCTATCTGGTCGATCCTGGGTTGCTCATCGGCATTCATCCGATCACGGCCGATGCGGTCCTCCGTGATGGAGATCTGCTCGGCCGGCTTCTCGACGGCTTTGCTGTGGCGCAACTTCGGGCCGAACTTCCGATGTCGGAGCATCTGGTGCGGCTGTACCACCTGCGGACGCAGCAAGGTCGGCACGAGGTCGACGTCATCGCCGAGCTCGATGCCGATCGAGTGATCGGAATCGAGGTGAAGGCGACGTCCGCACCACGCGCCAGCGATGCGACGCACCTCGCGTGGCTCCGTGACGAGCTCGGAGAACGATTCGTGGCAGGAATCGTGTTGAACACGGGCCCGTACGTGTTCTCTCTTGGCGAGCGCGTCATTGCGGCGCCGATCTCGACACTCTGGTCCTGAACGCCGATACGCGGCCGGTGCGGCGAAGCCCGAGGGACGCCGATCGAGAGGCTGCTCCGCCTTGACCGGCTGTCCCGAGCGGGTTCACGATGGTCACCCGTCCGAGCGAAGGAGCACGCCATGAAGTTCGTGCAGATCATCGAGTACAAGACCACCAAGTTCGACGAGGTGATCAACTTGCTCGACGAGTGGCTGGCCGCCACGGAGGGCAAGCGGTTGGCCGGGTCGTCGACGACGTGCCGCGACCGCGACAACGCCAATACCTACGTCGTAGTCGTGGAGTTCCCGTCGTACGAGGAGGCCATGCGCAACGACGACCTTCCGGAGACGCAGCAATTCGCCGAGAAGATGATGGCGGTGTGCGACGGCGAGCCGATCTTCCGCAACCTCGACGTGGTCCGCCAGGACGAGGGCTGATTACCTGCCCTGCCAGTACGAGCGCGTCAGCGTAAGCCGGGCCAGGCGTGCAACGGCAGGCCCGGTGTGGGCATGCCGGTCCAGCAGTACACGTGGCCGGGCGCGCCCGCGTCGACGGCGTAGAGCGTGCGGAGGTCGTCACTGCCGAAGCAGCAGTTCGTGCTCACGGGATGGTCGCCGGGGCACTGGAGCTGTTCGACGGGCGTGCCGTCAGGCTCGTAGATCGTGACGACGTGGCCTCCGCCCGCCATGTAGATGCGCCCTTCCACGTCGAGCGCGAACCCGTCCCCGACGCGCCCCGGCGCGAACATCTCGCGCTCGTCGCCGGGACGGAGACGCACGAACCCGTGGTCGAGGCCGTCGTGACCGTTCTCGACCACGATCAGTGTCGCGTCGTCGACGTCGACGCCGATGCCGTTCGCGTACCAGAACCCGTCCGCCACGACGCGCAGCGCACCGTCGGGCGCGAGGGCCATGACGCGACTCTGCGGCGCGTCGGGCATCGGCCAACCGAACGGATCGGTGAAGAAGACCGTGCCGTCGGCCGCGACCGCGAGGTCGTTCGGCATCTGCATCGGTTCGGAGGTGAGGGAGCTGACGGACCCGTCGGGCGCGACGCGCTGGACGCCCGACGTCGTGTACCGCGGCGGTGGCGGGTTGTCGAAGAACGGGAACTGCGAGAGGTCGAGGCCGCCGTTCTGGGTGACGAGGAACCCGCCGTCCGCGCACAGCGCAGCGCCGTTCGCGCCGCCGCCGACGTCGGCGAGGAGCTCGCGCCGGCCCGATGCCGGCCACACGCGGTACAGGGAACCCTCCGACACGCTCGTGCACACGAGCGTGCCCTCGCTCTCACCACCACTGCCGCCGCCGCGCGCGCCTCCACTGGCGCTCGCCGGACACCACACCGGGCCCTCGCCGAACGGCGGCCCCTCGCAGATCACGTACGGCCCGTCCAGAGCACGGGAGCCTACGCCGTTCGGCGTTTCGCCGCGTCGGACGTGGGCTCGAATTCCGCTGATACGGTGGCGCGGGTCGGCGCCTCGGCGCCTCTTTCGAACTCGAGGAGATTGCAACATGTCGCGTCCCGGAACCCTCGGCGAGCTCAAGACCAGCGGGTGGGTGTCGCGACCCGTCAAAGAAGAGGTGCGCACCAATGCGATTGCGCGCATCGCCGAAGGCAAGCAGCTCGTCGACGGCGTGATCGGCTTCGAGGACACCGTCCTCCCGCAGCTCGAGAACGCGTTGATCGCCGGGCACGACGTGATCTTCCTCGGTGAGCGCGGTCAGGCGAAGACCCGCATGATCCGCTGGCTCACCGAGCTGCTCGACGAGTGGATGCCGATCGTCGCGGGGAGCGAGATCAACGACGACCCGTACAACCCCGTGTCGCAGCACGCGCGCGTCCTCGTTGCCGAGCGCGGTGACGAGACACCGATCGAGTGGGTGCACCGTGACCGCCGTTTCGGGGAGAAGCTCGCTACCCCCGACACCTCCATCGCCGATCTGATCGGCGAGATCGACCCGATCAAGGTGGCCGAGGGCCGGTACCTGTCCGACGAGATGACCATCCATTACGGGCTCGTGCCGCGCACGAACCGCGGCATCTTCTCGATCAACGAGCTCCCCGACCTCGCGGAACGCATCCAGGTAGGTCTGCTCAACGTGCTCGA
The DNA here is from genome assembly GCA_040880805.1 of Acidimicrobiia bacterium. NCBI lineage: Bacteria > Bacillati > Actinomycetota > Acidimicrobiia > Acidimicrobiia bacterium. Next base: position 26,607 of record JBBDHW010000043.1, read on the forward strand.
GGAACGCGACGTACAGATCCGGGGATACAAGATCCGGCTGCCGATCGACGTGATGCTGCTCGCGTCGGCCAACCCGGAGGACTACACGAACCGCGGCCGCATCATCACCCCGCTCAAGGACCGGTTTGGTTCGCAGATCCGCACGCATTACCCGCTCGACGCCGAGGTCGAGGCCGCGGTGGTGAAGCAGGAGGCGAAGCCGCTCGCGACCAGCGGCGTCAACGTGCACGTGCCGAGCTTCATGACCGAGATCGTCGCGGAGATGAGCCAGCAGGCCCGGCGCTCACCGCACATCAACCAGCGCTCCGGCGTGTCGGTTCGGCTCTCCATCGCGAACTACGAGACGCTGGTCGCGAACGCCACTCGCCGCGCGCTGCGGCACGGCGAGACGCAAGTGGTGCCGCGCGTGAGCGACCTCGAAGCGCTCGTCGCGAGCACCGCGGGCAAGGTGGAGTTCGAGACCGTCGACGAAGGTCGCGAGGAGCAGGTGCTCGACCGCATCGTGAAGGCGTCGGTGCTCGAGACGTTCCGGGCGCGCACCCGTCCGGAGAAGCTCACCGAGCTCGTCCAGGCGTTCGACGGCGGGCTCGTGGTGCACACGGGCGAAGACATCGCGTCGTCGGAGTACGCCAAGGTGATGTCGGACCTGCCCGGCTTGAAGGGCGCGCTCAGCGACCTCGACGTGGGGGAGACGCCCGCCGGCGTCGCGTCGGCCATCGAGTTCGTGCTCGAAGGCCTGCATCTCTCGAAGCGGCTCAACAAAGACGCCGTCGGCGGTCGCGCCGCGTACCGCGGCCGCGGATAGCGCGCGTTACTTGTCCGGGCTCGCCGGTTCCTCGGAACGTGGAACTTCCTCGGAATCGAGCGCGTCGACCGACGTTGGCGCTTCGATCGGTTCCCGCACTGACTCCTCGGAGTCGGCAGGAAGTACGGCGACGTCGCGGGTGCGATAGCCCCAGCCGAACCACCCGAACAGCGCAGCCGCCGCCGCGATCACGAGCGGGAACAACACGATGGAGCCGAGGTTCACGGTCCACCGCCCGTCCTGCCACCCGAGCAGGCCGATGCCGAGCCCGAGCAGCAGACCCCAGAAGAACGCGGCCACCGGGTGCCCGTGCAGCCGCACCTTTCCCGACCACATGAGACGTTCGTTCGCGCGCAGGGTTCCTGCCGGGAGCCACGCGTGCGAGCCGCGCTCCTGGAAGTCGACCGCGTCGGGCAGCTCGCGTCCTGTGGTCTGCCACGCCTCCTCGCGCTCGATCTGGTCTGCAGTGTTGAGCTCCGCGTCGACCCAGCCCGGTTCCTTCGGCTTCCTGCCCTTCGTGAACATCACGCCGACGGCGCCGATGACGACCGCCGCGAGCGCAACCAGGCCCGCGGGCTTCGAGAGCGGATCGCCGTCGAGCTTGATGTAACCCGTGTACTCGCATCGCCAGCCGAGCCCGGAATTCACGACGTCGACCCGGTAGAGCCCGACGCCGACATTGAAGTAGTCGTCGAGTTCGACGGTGTCGGCGGAGTACGTCGCGCCGGTGCTCTCGTGCGCGTCGGTCGAGATGCCGAAGAGGCCGTCGACGACCGAGACCTTCACCGTTGTGGTGCTGGGTGGATTCGCCGCCGCGAACTCGGTGGGGATGTTGCCAGAAACCGTGAGCTGTTCACCCTCGTGCACGACGAGTGGGTCGTCGCGCGTGAGGAGCGTCGCATCCTTGCCGTTGGCCGTGCCGGTGCATCCGCCGGTGATCTCGTCGGCGACGGCCGGGCTGGGAGTGAACACGAGTGGGAGCAACACCGACACGAGGGCCAGCGCACACCGCGCCGCGCGCGCCATCAGATGCCGGCCGAATCTTGTTTGTACAAACCGCAGCCCCTGGCTGCGCGCCGGTTCACGTTGTTGACGGCCTTCTCGATCTTCGGATTGTCGACCACCGATTTGTCGCCGTCCCGTCGTCGTTCGAGCGCGTCGAGGAATGTATCGGCATCTTGGGCGATGTCCTTGGGGGCATGATCGGCAATCCTTCGCACGATGCGGATCTGTTCGTCGAGGCTTGCCCGCTTCTCGACCCGCACGTCGTACCGATGCGCAGCCTCGCAGAAAGGTTTGCTCGGGCGCGGGAGCGAGTTGCTCCCGTCGCGCGAGCAAGCGGCAGCGCCGACAGCCAGGAGGGCTGCCGCGACGAGCAGGGGGGCGGCTCGCATGGGTCGCCATTGTTGCCGGACGCGAAACCTTGGTGGGACTCAGGCCGCCAGGATCAAGGGGGACTAGCGTGGGACCTGACTATGGATCGCTCACGGCTCGCCGGGATACCCGGCTCGCTATCGTTCGCTCTATGAAGTGGTTCACGCGCCAGCGAGTGGACGGGTTCCGTTACTCACGCTGGGACGGCAGCCAGACCGGCTTCGATCTCGACGCCGAGCAGCTCCTCGACGAGATGAGCGACGACCTGCTCTACCACGGCGACCTCAACGCCGCGCTGCGGCGTCTGATGCAGCAGGGGTTCCGCGACCGCAACAACGAAGAGCTCATGGGGCTGCGCGAGATGCTGCAGAAGCTGCGTGAGCGGCGGCGCCAGGAGCTCGAGAACCGCGACCTCGGCGGTGTCTACGACGACATCGCGCAGCAGCTCAACGAGGTCGTCGATATGGAGCGCGAGGGGATCGAGCGTCGCGTCGACGAGGCCACGCAATCGGGCGACCGGCGGCGTCAGGAGCTCGTGGAAGAGGTCGCCGACCAGCGGCGCCAGCAGCTCGAGCAGCTCCCGCCCGACCTCGCCGGCAAAGTGCAGACGCTCCAGGAATACGAGTTCATGGACGACGCCGCGCGCCAGCGGTTCGAGGAGCTGATGGACCAGTTGCGCGAGCAGCTCATGCAGAGCTACTTCAACCAGCTCTCCGAGGGCATGCAGAACATGACCCCCGAGCGCATGCAGCAGATGAAAGACATGCTCAACGAGCTCAACCAGATGCTCGAACAGCGAGAGCGCGGCGAAGAACCCGACTTCGACGGGTTCATGGAGCGCTTCGGCGATTTCTTCCCCGGCAACCCGCAGAGCCTCGACGAGCTGCTCGAGCAGATGGCGCAGTCGATGGCGCAGATGCAGCAGCTCCTCAACTCGATGACTCCCGAGCAGCGCGCGCAGCTCCAGGCGCTCGCCGAGTCGCTGCTCGAAGACATGGATCTCCGCTGGCAGGTCGACCAGCTCTCGCGCAATTTGCAGCAGGCGTTCCCGAACCTTCCCTGGCAGCGCTCGCAGCGCTTCAGCGGCGACGACCCGCTCCAGTTCGGGCAGATGGCCGGGCTGCTCGACACGCTCGGCGATCTCGACGACCTCGAGCACCTGCTGCGCTCTGCGACCCAGCCGGGCGAGCTCGCCGAAGTCGACCTCGACCGTGCGCGTGAACTCCTCGGTGACGACGCCGCGCGCTCGCTCGACCGGCTGCGCGAGCTCACGAAGATGCTCGAGGAAGCCGGGCTCATCGAACAGCGCGAAGGCCGGCTCGAGCTCACGCCGCGCGCTATCCGAGCCATCGGCAGGAAGGCGCTCGCCGACATCTACCGCAAGCTGCTCAAGGACCGCGCCGGTCGTCACGACGTCGAGAACGCCGGCGCCGGGAACGAGTACGCGCACGACCACAAGCCGTACGAGTTCGGCGATCCGTTCCACCTGAACGTGCAGGAGACGGTGAAGAACGCGATCTGGCGAGGCGGTGCCGGCACGCCGGTCCGGCTGATCCCCGACGACTTCGAGATCGATCGCACCGAGCACATCACGCGTTCGGCCACGGTGCTGATGCTCGACGTGTCGCTGTCGATGCCCATGCGCGACAACTTCCTTCCTGCAAAGAAGGTCGCGATGGCGCTCCATTCGCTGATCACCACGCAGTTCCCGCGCGACTACTTCGGACTCGTCGCGTTCGGTCGCGTGGCGCGTGAGGTGAAGCCGGAGCTGCTACCGGAGATGAGCTGGGACTTCGAGTGGGGCACGAACATGCACCACGCGCTGCTGCTCGCCCGTCGCCAGCTCAACCGGCAGAGCGGTCAGAAGCAGATCATCATGGTCACCGACGGCGAGCCCACGGCCCACATCGAGCACGGCGAGCCGTACTTTCAGTACCCCCCGTCACCGATCACGATCGAGGAGACCCTCAAAGAGGTCATGCGCTGCACGCGCGACGGAATCCGCATCAACACGTTCATGCTCGACGAGAGCCACTACCTGCGCTCCTTCGTCGAGCAGATGATGCGAGTCAACGGCGGCCGCGCGTTCTTTACGAACGCCGACAGCCTCGGCGACTACGTGCTCGTCGACTTCCTCGACCACAAGCGCGAACGCCGCCGCGCCGGCTGAATCGAGCGTCGGCGTGTCGCTCGTCGACGAGCACGCCCTCGTCCTGATCACCGGGATCTCGGCGTCGGGCAAGTCGACGGTCGCGCAACTGCTCGCGGAGCGGTTTGCACGCGGAGTCCATATACGCGGGGACGTGTTCCGCCGCATGGTCGTCGCGGGGCAGACGCCCGAGTGTGATCAGAGAGGTAGTGCGTACGCGCTCCATATCGCGATCATGCAGCGGTACGGAGTCGATCGAATCCTGAGCTTCGATCGCGGCTTCGATGCAGTACCCGGTATCGAGCGCGTGGGTCAGCCGAGCTCGTCGACGTAGCGCTCGTGGATCGCGGCGTCGAAGCACACGAAGCGCACGAGCTCTACACCCGTGATGGTGGAGCGAACCATCTCGACGGCGATCCGGGTGGCTTCGGCCACCGGGTACCCGTACGCGCCGGTGCTGATCGCGGGGAACGCCACCGACGCGGCGCCGAGCTCGTCGGCCACTTCGAGGCACCGCCGATAGCAGCTCGCGAGTAGCCGGGCCTCGCCGCCGCCGCCGCCCCGCCAGATCGGGCCGACGGTGTGGATCACGAAGCGAGCCGGGAGTGCGAACCCGGGCGTTGCCTTGGCGTCTCCGAACGCGCAGCCGTTGAGCTGCCGGCACGCTTCGTGGAGTTCCGGGCCCGCGGCACGGTGGATGGCGCCGTCGACACCACCCCCGCCCAGCAGGGAGTTGTTGGCCGCGTTGACGATGGCGTCGGCGTGCTCGGCGGTGATATCGCCCAGTGCAACCTCGAGACGCGGAGCCACGAGCCGTAGCGTAGGTTCGCTGACGGAAGCGCTACATGGACCAAGTGCGCGCACACCGGAGTGAGCACGAAGGCCCAGAACCCTTGTGGCATCTTCCGCCGCGGGAAAGAAACCCCTTGCGCTCGGGCCCACGACCAATCATAGTAACACCACTGTAGTTTCAGTGGCGTCATTCCCGACCCCGCCCTCATCCGCAACCCGAGGAGCCACGCCGTGCCCCAACCCGTCACCACGATCAGCCCCGTCGCGTCGAGCCTCGCAGCTCTGGTCGCGGCCCACCGGGCCGCCGGCCGCGGCGAGCGACGCTGGCAGGAGAACGCCAACTGCCTCGGGGTCGATCCCGACCTCTTCTTCCCCGAGCGGGGTGCGTCCACCCGGGAGGCCAAGACCGTCTGCCGGGGCTGCGAGGTCCAGGTCGACTGTCTCGAGTATGCGCTCGCCCACGGCGAGAAGTTCGGCATCTGGGGCGGGCTGTCGGAGCGAGAGCGGCGCCGGGTCCGTCGTGCGCGGGCGCTCGAGCGCCGCGGTGCCGTCGGCGCCTGAACAATCGGTCGCCCCGCGCCGAGCGCGCATCGTCGGCCACAATGGTCTCTCGATGAAGGGGGACCACCCATGACCACCCTCGACCTCCGCACGCGTCTGCAGGGCAGCGCCGTCGACCTCGACGCCGGCACCTTCTACGACGCCCCGCTCGGCGACCTGCTGGCGGAGAACGGGCAGCTCGCGGCGCGTGGCTACGCGCACCTCGGGCTCGCGCCGCTCGCGTTCGAGGTGGGCGACGCGCAGTTCTCACTGGCCGCTGAGCGCGACACGTTGGTGGTGCGCCCCGGCATCGATGACGACGCGACCGTGGTGTCGCTCGGCGCTCACGACTTCTCCGAGCTCGTCCAGGAGGTCACGACCACGCTCGGCCTCGGGATGCGGGGACGCGTGGAGATGCGGCGCGGCACGATGGACGAGTTCGTGGCGTGGGAGCCGGTACTTCGCGCACTGATCGACGCGCGGCCCGTGCACGAGCCGGGGATGGTGCAGCTGCTCGACGCCGACGGCGGCGAGCTCGACTTGCACCAGAGCTTCACGCTCGACGACCCGCGCGAGCAGATCGGTGCCTTCCTCGCCGAAGCCGGTTTCGTGAAGATCCGCAACGTGTTCGAGCCCGACGAGATGGCAGCGATCGTCGACGAGCTGGCCGACGCCGTCGCCGAAGCGGAGCGCGACGACGGTCAATCGTGGTGGGCGCGCGACGGCAAGGGCGAGTGGTACGCGGCGCGCATCCTCGGCTTCAACGAGAAGTCGCCCGCGCTGCGCAAGGTCTTGCACGACGAACGGCTGATCCAGCTCGGTGAGTTCACCGACGACACCTACACGCAGCGCGATCCCGACAACTCTGACGCCGCCGAGGGCCTCACGAAGCGGATCGGCGTCACCGACGGCATCTCCGACGTGCCGTGGCACAAAGACTGCTCGCCGGGCGGCCACTCGTACGGGTGTTGCGGCCTCACCGTCGGGCTGTGTCTCACGCCTGCCGACCGTGAGAGCGGCGAGCTCGGTGTGGTTGCGGGATCGCACCGCGCGAACGTGCAGGGTGGTGGTGTGCGCGCCGACATGGACCTGCCGCGGGTTGCGCTTCCGGCAGAAATTGGCGACGTCACCATTCACTGTTCGTGCGCGTTGCACATGAGCCGGCCACCGGTGAGCCGTGAACGGCGAGTCGTCTACACGGGCTTCGGGCTGGCGCGGCGTCCCGGTGATGTGGTCGAGCCGGTCGATCGCGACACCATCCGCCGCGAGCGCGCCGACCTCGACGACGCCGGCCGCCGCCTGAATCAGCGCGGCTACGGCGCCAAGATCCAGCAGTTCGAGCTCGACTCCTAGTTGGCGGCGCGGTCGAGGCGCGCCTCGATCGTCTGGTCGGGACTGATCCCCGACCAGACGCGGAACTCGTCGTCGCAGCGCGCGAGCTCGGACGCGGGGAGCAGACCAACGAGCTCGACACGCGCCACATCAGCGCCGCGCCCTCGTGCGAGCGATCGCACGGCCTCGCAGGCCTGCTGCAGCCCGGTCGCCCCGAGGTCGACGAGATTCATCGACACCTGCACCCGCGCCGCCGACTCGAGCTCGAGCCCGAGCGCGCGCACACCTATCAGGCCACCGTCGATCTCGCGCACCGCGCGAGCGAGCGAGCGCGCGAGCGCGAGATCGTCACGGTCGAGCTCGCAGTTCACCGCTACCAGCAACGGCCGTGCGCCGACCGCGACCGCACCCAGCTGCGGGTGCGGCTCGGGCGGACCAACGTCGGGCTGCCGTCGGGTGAACGCGTCGCGTCGGGTGTCGGGCAGCGCCCGGTGCTGCGGATCAGCGTCGCCGTAGAGGAACACGGGGAGCGCGAGTTCCTCGGCTGCCCACGACGCGAACGCGCGGGCCGCGTCGACCGCGTCGCCGCTCGGTGTGCCGTCGAGCGCGACGAACGGCACCACGTCGAGCGCGCCGATCCGCGGGTGAACGCCGTCGTGCGCGGTGAGATCGACTCGGTCGGCCACCGCACGCGCGAGCCGCCGTAGCGCCGGTTCGGCATCGTGCTCGCCGGGACCGGCGAGCGTGAAGACCGAGCGGTGATGGTCGGCATCGACGTGGACGTCGAGCAATGACGCACCGCATGCCCTCGCGAGTGCGTCGAGCGCGCGCGTGTTGCGTCCTTCCGACACGTTCGGCACGCATTCGAGCACCGGATCAGGCTATGACGACGCCGGTAGGCTCCGGCCCACATGAAGCTCGGGCTCGCGCTGCCGCAGTACGACTACTCGGTGAGCAACGAACCGCATATCCGTTCGAGCACGGAGCCGGCGGCGCGGCTGCGCTGGGACACGATCGTCGAGTACGCAGTGGCAGCCGAGCACGCGGGTTACGACTCGCTCTGGTTGTCCGACCACCTCACCCTCGACCTTGCGCGCTATGGCGGATCGCCGGAGCCGCGCGGCATCTTCGATCCGCTCGTCACGCTTGCGGCCCTCGCACGCGTCGTCACGCGACCGCGGCTCGGCACGCTCGTGATGTGCGAAGCGCTGCGACCGGCGTCGGTGTTGGCGAAGGCACTCGCGTCGCTCGACCGCATTTGCGACGGACGGCTCGATGTGGGGATCGGCGCGGGGTGGTACGAGCCCGACTACAGGCTGATCGGCATGACGATGCCCGCGCCGCACGTGCGGCTCGCGCGTCTGCGTGAGGCTATCGAGGTGTGCCGCGGACTGTTGGGGGGAGGACCGTTCACCTTCGACGGTCGCTACCACCGCGCGTTCGACGCGCACAACGATCCGAGCGCGGTGCAGCGCCCGACTCCGCCGATCGTCGTCGGCGGGAAGAGCGACCGGCTCCTCGCGCTCGTCGCCGAAGTGGCCGACGGCTGGAACACCTGCTGGGTGTGGACTCACGAGGCCTACCGAGAACGCCTCACGGTGCTCGAACGCGCGTGTGCGGCCGTCGACCGCGATCCTGCGACCCTCACCCGCTCGCTCGGCCTCTACGCGCTGTGCGGTGAAGACGACGCCGACCTAAAACGACGCTTCGAACGCCTCCGCGCCACGAGCCCTCCGGGCGTGCTCGACGGGGTGACCCTCGACGAATGGCGCCACGGCCGCCTCGTCGGCACGGTAGAAGAGGTGCGAGAGCAGACCGCGATGTGGGCACGCCTGGGGATCGAGACGCTCGTGGTGGGGGTAGGGGCAGTGCCGTTTGCCGTGACCGCCGTCGACGACGTCGAGCTGTTGGCCGAGGCGATCCGCGACCGGACATGACGACGAACGGAAGTAGCCTGGTGAGGTACCTCCGAAAGGAATGGTCCCATGCCTGGTCCGACCGAGTGGCTGATCATCCTCGCAGTTGTCCTCCTCCTGTTCGGCAGCACCCGGCTGCCCAAGCTCGCCCGCTCGCTGGGGGAGGCGAGCAGGGAGTTCAAGAAGGGCGTGGACGAGGGCACCAAGGAGGACGAAGGGGACGCGAAGAGCACCTAGGCCTACCTTCCACCGCCGTCGGGTTTTCGGGAACCGGTCCACCCCTCGGCGTCGTTCTTGTCCATGGCTGACGGTGTCCCCACGTGGGAAGAGGTCGCGCGCGACCACGGGCGCTTCCTCTACAACGTGGCGTACCGCTTGGCCGGCAATGACGACGACGCACAGGATCTGGTGCAGGAGGCGCTGCTGCGGGTCCGTAAAGGGCTCGAGCGCTACCAGCCCGGATCCCTCGAAGGCTGGCTGGCTCGGATCGTGACCAACGTGTTCCTCGACGAGATGCGACGGCGGAAGCGGCGTCCCACCGACGCGCTCCCCGACGATCCCGGCCGTGTGTTGCCACTCGCACCCGCCGCCGACGAGGTGCAGACCGGCTTGTCGGAGGAGATCCAACACGCGCTCGCGGAGCTCCCCGACGAGTTCCGCGTGCCGGTCGTGCTCTGCGACGTGAGCGACCTCTCGTACGAGCAGATTGCCGAGTCGACCGGCGTGCCGATCGGCACCGTCAGGTCGCGTATCCACCGGGGACGCCGGATGCTCCGCGCGTCGTTGACCGCCGGGGGGGTGGTTGGACCGTGACCGACCACGCCTTCCTCTCGGGGTATCTCGACGACGAGCTCACCGCGGAAGAACGCATCGAGGTCGAAGCGCAGCTCGCGGAGTCGGCCGAGCTCCGCGCCGAGCTCGACGAGGTACGTACCGCGCGCGACGCCGTGCGCGCGCTACCCCAGCGCGACGCGCCGGCCGGGTTCTGGGAGGCGGTCGTCGCGGAGGTCGAAGCCGGCGACGTGGTATCGATCGAATCCCGCCGCCGCCGTGTTCCCGTGGGCTGGATCGCGGGCGCCGCGGCGGTTGCGGCCGCGATCATCGCGGTGATCGTCGTTCCCGGACGCACGTCGGTGCGGCCGAACGTGACCGCGGTGGCCACCCAACACGGCGCGTCGAGCTCCAAGCTCGGCGACTCGATCAGCTCGCTCGCGCCCGTCGGACCGCTGGTGGGCCGACGGTGAAGCGGAGGGTCGCGCTCCTGCTGTGTGTGGCGCTGCCCACCGGCGTCGCGCTCGTGAGTGCGCTCCGTCACGCGAGTGCCGACTCGTCGTCGGCCGAAGCAGCGCGCCTTGTCGCCCGCATGCGCGACGCGCCCAGTTCGATGGAGTTCTCTGGCGTTGTACGCGTTGCATGGCGCGATAACGGCCAGCCGAACGACATCACCGTCGACATCACCGACGACCAAGGTTCGATCGAGGTGCAGTCGAGCAGGGCCCGCGTGTTCGACCGTGGCACCCGCACCTATTTCAAGGGCGAGCTCGGCTGGTCGAGCGCGCTCGTGGAGCCGAACCTGGAGAACATTCCGCCGCCTGACCACCGCTGGTCGCTCAGCGTGCGCCGGGGTCCCGCGATCGTCGGACGCCCCACGCAGCTCGTCGAGGCAACCCGACGCAACGGCGCGGCTGTGCAGCGCTTGTACCTCGATACCGACACCGGCCTGCTGCTGCGGCGCGAGGTGCTCGACGCGCGCGGGCACGTGCAGCGGTCGCTCGAGTTCCTCCAGCTCACCGTCGCGAGCGGCCCTGAGCTGCAGGCTCCGACGGGAGTGAGCGCTCGGAACGCGGTCCCGCTCGACGAGGTGCCCGCTGGTTACGAGACGACGGGCACGCCGTCGGGCTACGTGCTCGTCGGCCGTTCACGCCACCCGAACGGAGTGGAGCTCGTGTACGCCGACGGCTTGTTCTCGGTGTCGGTGCTCGAGCAGCGCGGCGAGCTCGATTGGGACGCGCTCCCACGAGGCGGCGTGGCCACCGAAGTCGATGGCAACCGCGCGCGGCGGTACTCGGAGCCCGGCGTGGATGTCATCCTCTGGGAGCACGACGGCACCGTGTTCACCGCCGTGTCGGACGCGCCAGCCGACGTGATCGATGCCATGATCGCGGGATTCTCGCCGGATCGCAGCGCGGCCGAGAAGGTCGCAGACTTCGTGCTCGGTCCGTTCGGCTGGAGCTGAGCGCCCCCAGCAACGAACCTGCGTCAGCAGTGGTCGCTATACGACCTTTGCTGACGCCGGTTGGAGGGTGGCGGGGGTGGCGCCGCCGACGCGGCGGCGACGCAGGATGCGGCGGCGTTCGCGCTCGGACGCTCCGCCCCACACACCGTGATCGATTCGATAGGTGAGGGCGTACTCGAGGCACTGCGGCCGCACCTGACACTCGTCACAGATTTTGCGGGCCTTGTCGACCCCGACGCCGTCGGACGGGAAGAACTCCGACGGGGCCAACGATCGGCACCGCGCCCGGAGCATCCATTCCTGCTCGCTGTGGTCGGGAGGGGTCATGTCGTCCATCTGCCTGCACCCCAGTGCTCGAGTGGATCAGTCGCCCTAGTAAACGGCCGCGGGACGGGTCCTGGTTCCCACGGCCTAGCCTGACAGAGTTCGAGTCGTCTGAACAGTACGCCCAGGGTCTGCGGCTTCGGGAACCCGCAGGGCTCGGCGCGACGTTTGGTGACCAACCAGCATCACTGATCGCCCCCCGAGCTCCACGAGAGGACTTTCGTGTCCGATTCGCCCGATCCCGGCGAGCCCGAGGTCCCCACCGAGGACGAGCCGGTCCTCTTGTCGGCGGGAGCAACCCCGATCGCACCGCCGCCGCCCACTCCCGAACCGATCGCGACCGGCGCCCTGGCTGCACCGCGTCAGAGGCGCGGCGCCCGCCAGGTGCTCGTCGCCGGGCTCGCCGGTGGCGTGGTGGGCGCGCTCGTGGCCGCCGGGATGTACGCGGTGTTCGACGACAACTCCACTTCGAGCGTGCGGGCACCCACGGCGAGCAACGTGATCGTGGGCCCATCCCAGCGCATCGAGCAGAACGGCGACATCGCCGCCATTCTGAAGGCTGACGTGCCCGCGGTCGTCGCGATCGTCGACGACGGCGGTCCCGACAACGGCGGCGCGGCCGGCACCGGCTTCGTGGTCACGGCCGACGGTGTGATCGTCACCAACAACCACGTGGTCGAGGGCGCCACCAAGATCCAAGCGCAGTTCTCCGACGGCACGAAGCTCACCGCCAAAGTTCTCGGTACCGCACCGAGCAGCGACCTCGCGGTGGTGAAGGTCGACGGCATCAACCTGGCCACGATCGAGCTCGGCGACTCGGATGCGGTGCAGGTGGGCGACGACGTCGTCGCGATCGGCAACGCGCTCGCGCTCGAAGGTGGCCTGAGCGTGACACGCGGCATCGTGTCCGGTCTGCATCGCGACGTGCCGACCGGGCGCAGCCAGATCCTCGGCGACGTGATCCAGACCGACGCCGCGATCAACCCGGGCAACTCGGGCGGCCCACTCGTGGACGCGCAAGGTCGCGTGATCGGCATCAACACCGCGATCGCCGATCCGTCGAGTGCGCAGAACGTTGGCTTCGCGATCCCGATCTCGCAGGTGAAGTCGTTGATCGGCACGCTGACCGAAGGGAAGCACCCGGCGTTCCTCGGTGTGTCCACCGACCCCACATCCGGCGACGACGGTGCGCTCATCAACAGCGTCACCCAGGGCTCGCCGGCGGACAAGGGTGGCATCCGGCCGGGCGACGTGGTCGTCCAAGTCGGGACCACGCCCGTTCACTCGTCTGCGGCGCTCAAGCCGGCCATCCGCCGCTACAAGGCGAGCCAGCAGGTCGACGTGCTCGTGGACCGCGACGGGAAGCGCACCACCCTGCACGTGACGCTCGGTGAGGCGACCGAAGCCGATTCGTGAGCTGGAGGATCTTGCTCGGTTGCCCGCTACGCTGACCATCATGTCGATGGAGTCCGGAGCGATCGAAGAGCAGATCCCGCCGCAGGGGCACGTGAAGGTCGTCTACCTCGGACCCGTCGCCCCGCACTGGGAGGTGCACGGCATCTTCGGTGACGGTCGCATGATCGACCAGTTCCGCCAGCGGGCCGTCGCCCGCCTCCAATTGCTCCCCCCACACGACCCGCAGTTCCGCCGCAACCGCGAGCGCGTCGCCCGCGACGCCGAGCGCGAGCACCTCATTCTCGAGTGGGACCTCGGCTACGACGAAGGGGCGTAACGGAACACGCGAGAGTTACACGTTCTCGTTCTCGTTCTCGTTCTCGTTCTCCGGTGTCGGGTGCTCGCCCGTCACCATGAAGCCCACCCGCTCGGCGATCGTCACCGCGTGGTCGGCGATGCGCTCGTAGTGCCGGCCAACGAGCGCCATCTGCACCGCGAGGAGCACCGCGGCCTCGTCGCTACTGTCGTTCGCGAGGATGTGACGGAACAGGCTCTTGGTGAGGTCGTCCATCGCGTCGTCCATGTCGGCAAGCGCGGCTGCCCATGACGGGTCGGCGTCGGCGAACGCGTCGATCGCGACGCGCGTCTGGTTGCTTGCCTGCGAACCCATGCGGTCGATGATGCCGCGCAACTTCGGGTCGAGCTGATGCGGGTAGAGGCGGCGCGTGGTCTTCGCCACGTTCACCATCAGGTCGGCGCTGCGTTCGAGCTCGTGTCCCAAGCGCATGACCGTGACGAGGAAGCGCAGGTCGGTTGCCAATGGCTGCTGGCGCGCGAGCAAGAGGAAGGTGCGATCCTCGATCGAGTGCGTGAGGTCGTCGATCTCGTCGTCGTTCTCGATCACGTGCTCGGCCGCCGCGAGGTCACCGTCGAGCAGAGCCTGTGTTCCCCCGGCGATTGCCTCGGTGGTCAGCGCGGCCAGCCTGATCACGTCGACCCGTAACTCGTCGAGTTGCTCGTGGAACGTCTTGCGCGCCTCAGCAGGAAAACTGTCGGGGAGCGGAGTGGTTGCCACGCACCCATTGTGCCCCGTACGCACCGCAGACGCGAAGCCCGTGCGGGCCGGTCCGTTCGCTCTTCACCGGTCGTTCACCTGATCGCCATTTCAGGGCAACGGTCCCGCAACACAGCGTCCCTACGATCGGCAACGACGAACGGGCTCACACGGGGCTGTTCGGACGGCCTTCGAGGCCCGGAGTGCGTGGCCGAGAGGGCGCCAACGCCAGAGAGTGTGGGGGCGGGACAAACCCCCCGGCCCGCACCCCACACGCTGGCGTTTCGCCTTCAGCTTGCGACGGGAACGCGCGCGCGGTGTCGGTCGCGACCGCGTTCATGGTGAGTGACGCGAGACGCACGACCTCGAGGGGCAGGTCACGGAGCCGCGCGGCGGGGAGCGTCGTCTGCACAGGGGTCCATCTTCGACGGAACGCTGGCCGGCCCGACGTCGCTGTTCTCAGTGTTTGCTCGTTGTTCACCTTCGCGCCACGACGCGGCTACGGCCTCGCTACGGACGGTCCGTACGATCCGACGAGATGCCACCCCCGACAAGGAGGAACTGTCCTGATGCGTCGCTCCTTCACCCGCGTGTGCGGGTTCGTTCTCGCCGCCCTCGCGCTGCCGGTGCTGGCAGTCGGCTCGGCCACCGCCGCGACCAAGACACCCACGACGACGACGGTGAAGCTGGCGTCGACGTCGCTGAGCGGCGACGGCTCCACGTTCCAGAAGGGCTTCAACGACGTCGCCATCGGCTACTTCAAGCAACAGCAGAAGGGCGTGTCGATCAGCTACCAGGGTGTGGGCTCGGGCCAGGGCCGGACCGACTTCGCCAACAAGGTGGTCGACTTCGCGGGCACCGACGCTCCGTACGCAGCCGGCGCCGCTCCCACCGACCCCTTCTTGTACTTCCCGACGGTCGTCGCACCCATCACGGTGTCGTACAACGTGTTGGGCGTGACCGGGCTGAAGCTGTCGCCCGACTCGATCGCCAAGATCTTCCAGGCGCAGATCACCAAGTGGGACGACGCAGCGATCAAGACCGACAACCCCACCGCGAAGCTGCCGAGCACGACGATCACCGTGGTGCACCGGGCCGACGGTTCGGGAACGACGCAGAACTTCACCAACTTCCTGGTGAAGGCGTCGCCGACCGTATGGACCCTCGGAACGGGCTCCACAGTGCAGTGGCCGGCGAGCACGCAGGGTGCCAGCGGAAACGGCGGGGTCGCCCAGTTGGTGAAGTCGACCGACGGTGCGATCGGCTACGTGGACTTCTCCGACGCGGTGGCGGGCGAGCTCACCTACGCGTCGATCAAGAACTCGAGCGGCAAGTACGTCAAGGCGAGCACGACGTCGGCGTCGTTGGCGCTCGAGGGCCTCACGATCAACCCCGACCTCACATTCGACCCGATCAACGCCTCGGGCGCCGCGGGATACCCGATCACGGCGCCGACGTGGATCATGGTGTACGCGACCCAGGCCGACGCCAAGAAGGGTGCCGCGCTGAAGGCGTTCCTGAAGTTCATCTACGGCACCGGTACCAACCAGGGCCAAACGCTCGCCAAGACGGTCGACTACGCGCCGCTGCCCAAGAGCGTGCTCGCCAAGGCCAAGGCCCAGCTCAGCAAAGTCATCGTCCCCACGTAGACGTTCAGCTCCCGCGTTTGTCGTGAACGAATAGATTCGGGATCGCCCGATGGCCGTCAGTGCTCCGCCGCGCCCCAGCACCCCGCCGGCCCGGACACCGGGCCTGAGCGGCGCGGACCGGCCTCCGGGCGTCGTCACCGACCGCATCTTCGGATGGCTTGCGCTCGCGAGCGGTCTGCTCGTGATGGTGATCCTGGCACTCATCGTGTACTCGACCGTCGACCACGCCTGGCCCTGGTTCGAGAAGGAAGGGCTCGGGATCTTCGCCGACAACTGGGACCCGGCACACGGCGACTTCGGCGCCGGCGCGATGGTCTACGGCACGTTCCTCGTCGGGCTGATCGCGCTCGTGATCTCGGTACCCGTCAGCGTCGGGATCGCGCTGTTCGTCACCGAGGTCGCGCCGCGCCGGCTGCGCCGTCCGGTCGTCTACACCGTCGACCTGCTCGCGGCGATCCCGTCCGTCGTGTACGGGCTGTGGGCATTCCTCGTGCTGGCTCAGCCGATCTCCGGCGTCTACGAAGACATCTCGTCGGTGACCGGTGACATCCCCGTGCTCGAGACACTCTTCGCCGATCCGAGCAAGACCGGTCTGAGCTACATGACGGCGGGCATCGTGGTCGCGATCATGATCACGCCGATCATCACCTCGATCACCCGTGAGGTGTTCGCGACGACGCCGGTTTCGTTGCGGGAGGCCGCGTACGGCCTCGGCGCCACTCGGTGGGAGATGATTCGCGGCTCGGTGTTCCCGCACAGTCGCGGTGGCGTGGTGTCGGCAGTGATGATCGGCTTCGGGCGCGCCATCGGTGAGACGATCGCGGTCGCGCTCGTCATCGGGAGCAGCCAGCAGATCAGCGCACACCTCTTCGGGCCCGGCGAGACGCTGGCAAGCATCATCGCCAACCAGTTCGGTGAGTCGACGGGCGTCTACCAGGCTGCGCTGATCGGGATGGGCGTCGTGTTGCTCGCATTCACAGTCGTCGTCGGCATGTCGGCGCGCTTCGTGATCGCGCGCTACGAACGGCGCACAGGGGCGACGGCGTGACCGCGCCGGTCGTTACCGATCGCCGGTCTCTCGTCGCGCCACGTCCCGGTTCGAGAGGCCGACGAGCGCGGAACGCGGTCGCGACCGCGCTCATCGCATTCGCGTTTCTTCTCGCGCTCGTGCCGCTCGTGTTCATCGTCGGCTACGTCGTGCAACGAGGCTCCGAGATCCTGAGCTGGAGCTTCCTCACCCAGCCGCTGCCGTTCTCGGAGCGGATACCCGGGCCGGGCATGGGTCCGGCCGTTGCCGGCACGCTCTTGATCACCGGTAGCGCTGCGTTGATGGCGATCCCGCTCGGGATCCTCGGAGGGATCTATCTGAACGAGTACGGCGCGAAGAGCCCGCTGGCACGAGTCGTCCGGTTCTTGTCGGAGGTGATGACGGGCGTCCCGTCGATCGTGATGGGCCTGTTCATCTACACGTTCGTGGTCCTGAACACCCACGAGAAGAACGCATTCGCGGGTGCACTTGCCCTCGCCTGCCTGATGCTGCCGATCGTGATCCGCACCACCGACCAGATGTTGGCGCTGGTCCCGAGCGAGCTCCGCGAGGGGAGCTACGCACTCGGGAGCAGGCGGGCCCGCACGATCCGGTCGGTCGTGCTGCCGAGCGCGGCACCCGGGATCGTGAGCGGCGCGCTCCTCGCGGTTGCCCGAGCCGCGGGAGAGACCGCTCCGCTGCTCTTCACCATCGGGCTCGTCGAAGATCACACCAACTGGAGTCTCTTCAACGGCACGAACACGGCGTTGTCGACGCAGATCTTCGCGAACGCTCGGTCGTTGTTCCCGAGCGCGCAAGACCGGGCGTGGGGAGCCGCGCTCACGCTCATCCTGATCGTGTTCGTGTTCACGATCCTCGCCCGGCTCGTGACCGCATTCTTCGGCCGTCGCCAGACGGCCTGACCCTTTGGACGAAACCCATGCTTACCGAAGAAGACCTTGCTACTAACGTCGCGGCCGTGGCGACGGTGCCGGCCGAGGAGCCGAGCGCGCAGGAGGAGCCGGCCCGCGAGCTCGTGTTCGAGTTGCACGACGTCGAGGTGAGGTACAGCGGTCACACCGCCATTCGCGAGGTTGCCCTCGACGTCGCCGCGAAGGAGATCACGGCGTTCATCGGACCGTCGGGGTGCGGAAAAACCACGGTGTTGCGTTGCCTGAACCGCATGCACGACATCACCCCCGGCGCGCAGGTGCTCGGATCGGTGAGGTACCACGGCGAAAACCTGTACGGACCCAAGGTCGACGCGGCCGAGGTGCGGCGTCGCATCGGCATGGTGTTCCAGAAACCCAATCCGTTCCCGAAGACGATCTTCGACAACGTCGCCTACGGCCCGAAGATCAACGGACGGAAGCGCTCCGAGCTGTCCGACATCGTCGAGCACGCGCTGAACCGCGCTGCGCTGTGGGACGAGGTCAAGGACAAGCTCGAGCAGAGCGGTCTTTCGTTGTCGGGCGGGCAACAGCAACGTCTCTGCATCGCACGCGCGCTCGCGGTCGAGCCCGACGTCGTGCTCATGGACGAACCCTGTTCCTCGCTCGATCCGATCGCAACCGCGCGCATCGAGGACCTCATGGAGGAGCTCAAGCGCGATTTCACGATCGTGATCGTCACACACAACATGCAGCAGGCGGCGCGCGTGTCGGATCGAACCGCGTTCTTCACCGCCGAAGTCGACGGCGAGGGACACCGGGTGGGGCGACTCGTCGAGTTCGACGTCACCGAGAGGCTGTTCACCGCACCGAGCGACCCTCGCACCGAGGGCTATATCACGGGACGGTTCGGCTGATCCGCGTCGGGGGCTTCCCGGTTCCGCGAATGGTTGTCGAGCCAGGACGCGAGCGCGAGCACCGCATACAGGACCGACAACGCGGCGGTGAACCACCGGTACTCACTCGGCGTCGGGGGTATGAGCACGGCGCACACGATCGCGGCACCGAGGAAGAAGAGCGCACGCTTGTCCATCAGAACGCTTCCAACACGAGGTACGAAAGCGCGGCTACCAGCGCGGCTCCGGGGATGGTGAAGGCCCACGCCCACACGACACGCCCGGCAACACCCCAGCGCACGGCCGAGAGCCGTTGGCTCGCGCCCACGCCCACGATTCCGCCGGTGATGGTGTGCGTCGTCGACACCGGAATACCGGCGACGGACGTGAAGAACAGCGTGCCGGCGGCTGCCGACTCCGCGCACACACCGCTCACCGGCTGGAGCCGTGTGAGCTTGGTGCCCATCGTCTTCACGATGCGCCACCCACCGGTCAGCGTGCCGAGCGCGATCGCGGTGTGGGCTGACAGCACTACCCAGAGCGGCACGCTCGCGTTCGGCCCGAGCTCCTTGGTGGCGACGAGCAACGCGAGGATTACGCCCATCGTCTTCTGGGCGTCGTTGGCGCCGTGCCCGAGGCTGTACGCGCCGGCCGACAGGAGCTGCGTGCTACGGAACCCGCGGTTCAGTCGCTCCACGCGGTGGTACCGGTGTACCAGCCACGACACACCGACCATGCTCACGAACGACAGCGCAAGGCCGGCGAGTGGCGCGAGCACGATGAACACCGCGATCGTGCGAAGTCCTTCCCACACCAGCACGCTGAACCCGGCCTTGGCCACCGCGGCGCCCACCATGCCACCGATCAGCGCGTGTGACGACGACGTGGGCAGCGCGAGGAAGAACGTGAAGAGGCTCCAGAGGATTGCGCCGATCAGCGCAGCGAAGATGACGCCGATCGACAGCACGCTCTGGTCGACCACGTCGTTCGCGATCGCGCTGGCCACGTGGGTGCCGAAGATCAGGAACGCGACGAAGTTGAAGAACGCGGCCCACGCCACCGCGAGCCGCGGTGACAGCACACGCGTCGACACGACGGTCGCGATCGAGTTGGCGGCATCGTGGAATCCGTTGACGAAGTCGAATCCGAGCGCGACGACGACAACGAAGCAGAGTGCGGCAGTCTCCACGGCGCGATTACGCGTGCTTCAAGACGATGCTCTCGACGATATCGGAGATGTTCTCGATCGCGTTCACCGAGGCCTCGATCGCCTCCACGATGTCTTTCCACTTGAGCACGGCGAACGCCTTGAAGTCGCCGGAGAAGAGGTGGGCCACCGATCGGCGGTAGATGTGATCGGCCTCGGTCTCGAGCCGGCCGATCGTCTCGAGTTCGCCCTCGACGTCGCGCAACCGGGGGAGCTTGGCAACGAGCGCGACGTTCGCCTCGGCTGCCTTCACGAGGATGTCGACGAGGTCGCGCGCTTCGGGCAGCGGCTTCTCGACTCGGTGCAGCACCAACAGCTCGGCGGCTGCCTGCATCTCGTCGACAACGTCGTCGAGCTCCTCGGCGAGCGCGTGGATGTCTTCGCGGTCGAAGGGTGTGACGAAGCTCGAGTTGAGGCGCCGGAGGATCGTGCGTGTGAGCTCGTCGCCGCGGAGTTCGCAATCGGTCACGAGGTTCACGAGCTTCTCGAGGTCGCGACTCCCGGACACGCTGCCGAGGTCGTCGGAGAACAGGTCGAGGAGCTCACGCAGACGCCGAGCGCATTCGGCCACGTTCTCGGCCGCTTCGTTGAACAGCGGGTAGAACCCGTCGTCGCGTGGGACGAGGCGGAACCGCATCGCCGAACCTCCAGGGAGCGTCTCGGAACCGTAACCTCTGAGCGAAGCCTCCGCGCGAACCGGAACCCATGACACCTCGCCGCCGAGAGCAGCCTTCGATCGCCGCCCTGGAACGGATCGCGGCGGATTCCACGACCGCCGCCAACCGTTCCCGCTCCCAACGCGACCGTCTCGCGGCGGTGCTGTCGAGCTCGGCGGAGGGCGTCGTGGTCGTCGATGCCGACGGCATCGAGGTCTTCCGCAACGCGGCCGCGGCGCGCTTCCGCCATGCCCGTCACGCGGATGCAGTGGCCGAGAGCACCATCACGTCGTTGCTCGAGCGCGCCCTGGCTGGCGAGACGTGTGAGCACGAGCTGCACCTGTTCGGACCGCCACCTGCCGTCCTCCATCTGCGCGCGCTACCCCTGTCCGAAGGTGGCGTGCCCCTCGGCGCCGCGGTGCTCGTGCACGATGTTTCGGAGATCCATCGGGTCGAGAGCGTCCGGCGTGACTTCGTCGCCAATGTGAGCCACGAGCTGAAGACGCCGATCGGCGGGCTCGAGCTCCTCGCCGAGACGCTCGCGTCGGAATCCAAGCCTGCCGTGATACGCCCGCTCGCCGAGCGCATGGTGAAGGAGGCCGAGCGGCTGGGGCGCATTGTCGACGACCTCCTCGACCTGAGCATCATCGAGACGCAGGCGTCGCCGGCTCGCGACCCGATCCGCGCGACGACGCTGCTCGAGGAAGCGGTCGATCGCATGCGGCCGGTGGCGTCGGCACAGGACATCAAGATCCGGCTGCGCGACGACGCCGAGGACGCGGTGGTGGCGTGCGATCGGCGGCAGATCGTGAGCGCGATCGCGAACCTGCTCGATAACGCGATCAAGTACTCGGAGCCGAAAAGCGTTGTGGACGTGAGCGCCCACGTCAACGACGGCGCCTTCGAGCTCTCGGTGCGCGACGAGGGCATCGGGATACCGAAGCGCGACCTCGAGCGAATCTTCGAGCGCTTCTACCGAGTCGACCAGGCGCGGAGCCGCGCTACCGGGGGGACCGGGCTGGGGCTTGCGATTGTGCGACACGTTGCGCAGGCCCACGGCGGCGACGTCACCGTCGAGTCAGTCGAGGGACAAGGTTCGACCTTCCGCTTGAGGCTGCCGCTCGACACCGTGGGTGATACGCAGCTCGCTTCCGAGGAGCCGTGATGGCGGACGCGCCTTTGATCCTTGTTGTCGACGACGAGCAGTCATACCGCGACGCGCTGCGCGTCGCGCTCGAACGGGAGGGCTTCCGCGTGGAGGTGGCGGCCGACGGGGCGGAAGCGATCCAGAAATTCGACGCGGTGCGACCCCAGCTCGTGCTCCTCGACCTGATGCTGCCGCGCATCTCAGGAGTCGATGTGTGCCGCGAGTTGCGCACGCGCTCGCAGGTCCCGATCATCATGGTGACGGCTCGCAACGCCGAGATCGACGCGGTCGTGGGGCTCGAGATCGGCGCCGACGACTACGTGACCAAGCCGTTCCGCCTGCGTGAGCTCGTGGCGCGCGTGCGCGCCGCGTTGCGGCGCGGCCGCCCGGACGACGCTGGCTTCGACGAGCACGGTGATGTGCTCGAAGTGGGCGACGTGCGCCTCGATGCCGCGCGCCACGATGTCGCGGTGCGCGGCGAGCGCGTCGCACTGCCGCTGAAGGAGTTCGAGCTGCTCGAACTGCTGCTCGCGAATGCCGGGCGCGTGCTCACCCGCGACGTGCTCATCGATCGCGTGTGGGGCCCCAACTACTACGGCGACACGAGGACGCTCGACGTGCACGTGAAGCGGCTTCGCGCCAAGGTCGAGGACGATCCTGCGCACCCGGAGCGCATCGTCACCGTCCGCGGCGTCGGTTACCGCTACGAGCAAGGCTGATCCGGACCAGGATCAGCTCACCTTGGCCAGCGCGGCCTCGTACTCCGCTTTGGCGCGGGGGGTGGCGAGGTCGGGTGACGCGAACGTGTCAACGACCACGCCGTCCTTGTCGAGCACGAACGTGGCTCGGTTCGCGCAACCGAGTGCCTCGTTGAACACGCCGTAGGCCTTGGCCGCCGCGCCGTGGGGCCAGAAGTCGCTCAGAACGGGGAACGTGAAGCCCTGCTGCCCCGCCCACGTTCGTTGCGCGTGGCGGGTGTCGCAGGAGATCGCGAGCACCTGCGCGCCGGAACGCTCGAACGCCGACGGGTCGTCGCGGATCTCGCACAGCTCGCCCTGGCACACACCGGTGAAGGTGAACGGGTAGAAGACGATCACGACCGGCTGGCCTCGGAACGACGACAGCGTGACGTCGTTGCCGTCTTGGTCTTTCAGGGTCAGGTCGGGGGCGGTGTCGCCGACTGCGATCATCGATGCTCCTCGGCTCGGGGCTCGGCACGCTAGTGCCGCGCTCGCGCTGATCAGCTCGTCGGTACGTCCAGGCTTTCGAGCAGCGCCCGAACCCGCCGCGCGATCTCGTCGCGGATGGGTCGCACCGCGTCGACGTCCTGGCCGGCGGGATCGTCGAGCTCCCAGTCTTCGTAGCGCTTTCCCGGGAACAACGGGCACGCGTCACCACAGCCCATGGTGACGACCACATCAGCGGCCTGCACGATCTCGTCGGTCCACGGCTTCGGGAACTCGCTGCTGATATCGATCCCGACCTCGGCCATCGCCGCGACCGCCGCGGGGTTCACCTCGTTTCCCGGCTCCGAGCCACCCGACCACGCGACCGCGCGGTCACCCGCCAGGTGTTGGAACCACCCGAGCGCCATCTGCGAGCGCCCCGCGTTGTGGACGCACAGGAACAGGACGGTGGGCCTATCCGTCATGGGGCATGACGAGGTCTTTCGCGGGGATGTCGGGGCGCAGGAAGCGAGCCAGCGCGACTGCGAGGAGCGCGCCTGCGACCTGGGCGACGACGAACGGCGGGACGCTACTCGGCGCGATGCCGGCGAAGGTGTTGGTGAGTGACCGGCCGATTGTGACCGCGGGGTTGGCAAAGCTCGTGGAAGACGTGAACCAGTACGCGGCGGCGATGTAACCGCCCACCGCGAACGCGGCCACCTGCGCGCGTCCGGCGCGCACGACGCCGAGGATCACGAGGAGCAACCCGAACGTCGCGATCACCTCGCTGAACCAGAGCGCGCCCGACGATCGTGTGTGCGTGGAAACGGTGACCGCGGGAAGCTCGAACATCAAGTTCGCGACCATGGCGCCGACGGACGCGCCCACGACTTGTGCCGCCATGTACACGAGCGCTTCAAGGGTCTCGATGCCGCCGAGCACGCGGTCGGCCAGCGTGACCACCGGATTGAAGTGCGCGCCCGATACCGGTCCGAGCGCGAGGATCAGCGCCACGAGCGCCGCGCCCGTCGCGATCGAGTTCTCGAGGAGCTCGATGCCGATGTCGTCGGGTGAGAGGCGCTGCGCGTAGATCCCGGAGCCGACGACGGCCGCAACGAGCAGCGCGGTGCCGACGGCCTCCGCCGTCGCGCGTCGCGCGAGGTCGACGTTCAATGCGGATCTAACTGCAACGGCTGGACGACTCGGGTGCGTCTGCGCAGCAGAGCGCGTCGCTCGCAGGATCCACGGTACGCAGTTCACCGGGCGCCATCTCCACGTCGGCGAGCACGGTGTAGATCTCCCACGGACGCTGGTCGGGCGCGTCGACCCAGACCTTGTCTTGCACCGCGTAGCAGCAGGCAACCCCGTCCTCCGTCGCGGTGGGGAGGTCCTCGCCCCGCAACCGAGCGTCAGTGGCCGCGACTTCTTCCGTGGTCTCGACTTCGACGCCGAGGTGGTTCAGTGACCCGGGTTCGCCGTGTCCCTCGATCAGCACGAGCTTCAGTGGGGGGTCGCTGACGGCGAAGTTGGCGTAGCCGGGCCGGACCTTGGCGGGTTCGGTGGCGAAGAGCTTGGAATAGAAGCTGATCGCCTCGTCGAGGTCGGACACGTTGAGGGCGAGTTGGACCCTGCTCATCACTTGCTCCAGTCGGTGCTGATACATTGGCGAATGTCGATTGATTGATCGTAGCCGATGTATCGATGGGTGTCAATGTCTCAGCCTGAGCCAGCCGCCGGTTGTTGTGCCTCGGTGCTCGCGGCGCCGCTGGCAGAGCACGATGCCGAGGATCTCGCCCGGGTGTTCGCCGCGCTCGGGGACCCCGTCCGCCTCCGCCTCCTCAGCCTCGTCGCGGATGCCGGTGAGATCTGCTCGTGTGACCTCCTCGTGCCGCTCGGCAAGGCGCAGCCGACGGTGTCGCATCACACGAAGGTGCTCGCCGACGTCGGGCTCATCGTGGGCGAGAAGCGTGGCCGCTGGGTGTGGTGGCGCATCGTGCCCGAGCGGGTCGCGGCGGTGCGCGGCGCGCTCGAACGCGAGCGTGCGTCAGCCTGACGGCTGGTCGCGCAGCGCCGACGACACCGCTTCCGCGGCGCCGGTCAACCGCGCGCGGACCACACTCATCAGTGGCGTGACCGCGACGTAACCGTCGCGGATGATCGCGACGTCGGTCCCGGGCGCGGCATCCGCGCGTCCCTGGAACTCGAGCTTGAGATCGCCTCCCGACGCGTCGGCTGACGCGATCCACACCTCGCCATGGGGTGCGAGCTCCGCCTCACGGACGCCCTTCATCTCGTGCATCGGCAGGTTCGGGACATTGACGTTGAGGACGCGCGGCATCCCGCCATCGGGCTTCGCAACCCATTCCACCGCCGCCGCCGCGAACGCGGCCGCGGTGTCCCAGTGGTACTCGTGCTCGGTGTTCCACGGCAGGCTCACCGCCAGTGCGGGAATGTCGAGGCCGGCAGCAGTGAGGGCGGCGCCGACGGTGCCCGAGTGGATCACGAGGTGCCCGGTGTTCGCGCCGGGATTGACCCCCGACGCGACGAGATCAGGAGGATCGCCGAAGGCACCGAGGGCCGCGCCCAGCACCGCGGTGGCGGGCGGCGCGTCGAGCGCGTGCACGGGCACGCCGGGCAGATCCGGCCAGTGGTGACGGACGACCTCCGGCGGCTCGGTGCCGAAGAGCTTGCCGATCGCGGCACCGGAGCCACTGCGGTCACTGGAGGGCGCGACCACTATGACGTCGTGGCCGTCGGCGACGAGCGCGGCGGCAAGGGATTTGATGCCGGGAGCGTCGACACCGTCGTCGTTCGTGACGAGGATCCGCACCGGCTCACCGTAGTTGCCGGGAGCAGAGCGTTATGCAGCTCGCGGTGGGAGGTAGTGCGCGCCGAAGATGTCACCGTCGCGGGTGTCGAGCACCCAGATGGAACCCTTCTCGAGGCGTTCGTCGTCGATCGGCACGCCGGCGCGCTCCAGGTGGCCGATCACGTTGGCGACGACGTCGCCGTGCGTGCAGAGCGCGGCCGTTTCGGCCGTGACCTTCTCGAGCAGTCGGAGCGTGTCGGTGAGCGATGCGCCCTCTGCGAGCGCGTCGGACAACTCGAGGGGAAGGCGCAGGCGCTGCGCGAGCGGATCGAGTGTCTGACGGCATCGCACGAAGGGGCTCGAGACGAGCTGCTGTACTCCCGCGTCGACCAGTGCATCGGCGATGCTCTCCGCCTGGCGATGACCCGCCGTCGCCAGGGGGCGGAGGTCGTCATCGGCCGACCAGCCGCGGCGGCTCCCCGCCTTGGCGTGGCGAACGAGGTAGATGGTCACCTGTCCTCCAGGGTGTCCTCGGGGAGCGTGGCCAGCAGGCGCCGGTCGGGCAAGTACGACAGCAGTTTGTCGGCTTCGCGGCGCGTGCACCAGCGCAGGTCGTCGATCTCGTCGTTGGGCGCGAACTCGTGGCTCACGGAGAGTGGTTCCATCAGCCAGTAGCGCGCCACCTTGGGCCGTCCTGCCGAGTCGGTGTAGCGCGTCTCACCGGCGGGCTCGCCGAGGGTGCAGCGCAGCCCGGTCTCCTCCTCCACCTCGCGAAGCGCCGTGTCCTCGTCGCTCTCGCCGGGGTCGGCCTTGCCTTTGGGGAAGCTCCAGTCGTCGCGGGGCCGGTGAACCAGCAGCACTCGCCGACCGTCGGGATCTGCCCGAATCACGATGCCGCCTGCCGCGCGAACTACATCACCGGCTACATCCACTGGCGGAGTTGCTTGCGCCGCGCGCGCGCCCAGACTTCGGGCCACTGCTCGCGGGCAGCGACACGCGCCGCGTCGCGCTCGATCGCGACGAGCTCGCCCGCGACGAACGCCGTGGGCCCGGTCGCATGGGTGCGCAGCCACTGGCCCGTGACGACCGCGTCCTGGTGTTCGCCGAGCACGTCCTGCACCGACTCCATTGCGCGCGCAAAGCGCCGAGCGTCCTTGCCGAGCGCGGGTGCGACCGCTTCAGCCGCGTACCGGCAGCGCTTGGCGTGGATTCGCACGCGGTGGAGCTCGTGGTCGTCCGGTGCGGGACCGAGCGCCTGCACCGCGTCGCGCAAGTTCCGCCATGGCCTCCGTACGAAATCGGAGAGGTCGCGCTCGTCGTCGTCTTCGTCGAGATGCTCCGCGAACTTCGGTGCGCGCGCCGCGTCGACGAGCGTGTCGAGGAGAGCGAAGTAGCGTTCGGAACGCATCTCGCGGAGCAACTCAACCCGATATTGCTCACGGCGCTCCGAGAGCGTGTCGAGCAGTTGCTTGCCGTCGTCGGTGTCGGAGGGTGGGAGCTCGGCGAGCCGCGCCTCGAGGCGATCGAGGAGCACCTCGGTGTCGCGCACTGCGCCGAGCAGCGCGCCGAGCCACTGCAGCTGTGCGCGAATCGGCTCGCTCCACGCCTCGTCGAGCACCGAACCGAAGGTCCGCAGGTCGGAGCGGAGCCGGCGCGTGGCAACGCGCGCCTGGTGCACCGCTTCCGGGTCGGTGCCGAGCCGCACGCCGGGATCGTTGCCGATCAGGCGGAGGGCGGCGGTGGCGATCGCAGCCTGCACCACCTCGGCCGGCGTGGACGCGATGTCGAGCGGTCGCGGCGGGACGAGATCGGGAGGTTCGGCGGCACGCGGTCCGAGCGCGCGCACGATCTTGGGGACGGGATCGGGATGTCCCGCTCCCGCCGCGCGCAGCCGCGCGACGAGCGCGGCAACCAGCGTTGGCGATGCCGAATCCTCCAGCTCTACCTCGAGCTCTCGGAACCGTGCCGCGAGTCGGATACCGTCGAGCAACGAAACCTCGTCGTCGACGACCTCGCCGATCGTGGCACCGTCTTCGTCGCGCAGTACGACGCGGTTCCTCACCGTGTTGAGCCGCGCAACCGGTGCCAGTGGCGCGCGGCGGATGAGCGCGAGCACGAGGTCGACGGCGGCTTGGGGTGGTTCGCCCGGCTCGCCGTCGAGATGCAGCTCGTGGCGTGTGAGCGCTTCGGCATCTCTTGCGACCGGCAGCTTCACCGTCCAGCCTTCCGCGTTCCGGTACCGCAAGCTCGCGCCGGCGCGCGAAAGCCGGAAGTCGTCGGTATCGAAGTACGTGGCCTGCAGCCGGATCATGTCAGGCGCGTCGGGATGCAGGCCGTCGACCGTGCTCAGGTCGGGAAGCTGGAAGAGCGGTCCCGGCGAGAACTTGAACTCGTGCTCCCGCTGTCCGCTCTCGGCGGCTCCGCCTTCTTGATGGCTCGCTCTCTGCGAGCCGGGATACCCGGCTCGCTCACGATCGCTCGCGTGCGGACGCTTCGCTTCCGGCGTCACGACGCGTGTGCGCGAGCGATGGCGAGCTCTTGGAGGCGCCGTTGCGTCGACTCGCCGACCAGGGTGGGCAGCTTCTGCCACGCGCCGTCGGAGGTGAGCTCCCACGCCAGCGTGTCGTCGGCGAGGTTGGCGTCGAGCAGCTCCGCCAAGCGCGCGCGCAGGCGAGGGTCACTCACCGGCGCGAGCGCTTCGACGCGCCGGTCGAGGTTTCGTGGCATAAGGTCGGCCGAACCGATGAGGTATTCGGCCTCGGCGGGATCGGCGCCGAACCGGAACACCCGAGAGTGCTCGAGGAATCGGCCCACGATCGAGCGCACTCGGATCGTCTCCGACAACCCCGGCACTTGCGGGCGCAGGCAGCAGATGCCGCGCACCAGCAGGTCGATCCTGACACCGCGTTGAGCCGCCGCGTAGAGCGCGTCGATCATCCCCGCGTCGACGAGCGCGTTCATCTTCATCGTGATGCAACCGTCGCGACCTCTCGCCGCTTCACGCTCGATGCGCTCGACGATCGCCTGCCGGACGTGTGATGGCGCAACGAGCAGCTTGCGGTAGAAGACCTGGTGGCTGTAGCCGGTGAGGTGATTGAAGAGGTCGGTGAGGTCGGCGCCGAGATCGGGGTCGGCGGAGAGCAGCCCGAGGTCTTCGTAGGTGTTCGCGGTCTTCGGGTTGTAGTTCCCGGTGCCGACGTGGCAGTAACGCCGGATACCGTCGGCCTCCTGCCGCACGACGAGGAGCACCTTGGCGTGCGTCTTGAGCCCGACGAGCCCGTACACCACGTGTACGCCTGCTTCTTCGAGCACGCGGGCACGTTCGATGTTGGCTTGTTCGTCGAACCGCGCGGTGAGCTCGACGAGTGCCACCACCTGCTTGCCCTGCTCGGCTGCCTTGATGAGAGCACGCACGATCGCGCTCTCCGGACCGGCGGTGCGGTAGATGGTCTGCTTGATCGCGAGGACGGCGGGATCGCTCGCGGCCTGCTCCACGAACTGCTCGACCGATGTGGTGAACGAGTCGTAGGGATGGTGCACGAGCACATCGCCGGCTTGGAGCAGGCGGAAGAAGTCGGGGGCGGTGTCGCCCGCCGTGAGCGCAGCCTGGGTCTGCGGCAGCCACACTTCGTCCTTCAAGTCCGGGCGGTCGAGCGCGCACAGTGCCCAGAGCCCACGGAGGTCGAGCGGTCCCTCGATCCTCGTGACGTCAGCTTCCGAGAGCTCGAGCTCCCGGCAGAGCAGAGCGATCGTCTCGCGGCTCATGTCGGTGTCGACTTCGAGCCGCACGACCCGGCCGAACCGGCTCCGGCGACGCAACACGGACTCGACCGCCTCGAGGAGATCCTCGGCTTCGTCTTCGAGCTCGAAGTCGGTGTCGCGGGTGACGCGGAACGGAGAGTGCGCGAGCACTTCCATTCCGGGGAACAGCGCGTCGAGCTTCGCCGCGATCAGCTGCTCGAGCAGTACGAAGCGCTGGCCGTCGGGGAGCTCGAGGAAGCGCGGGAGGAGCGGTGGGACCTTGACACGCGCGAAGCGCTCCTCGCCGGTCGCGGAGTCGCGAACAGTGACGGCGAGGTTGAGCGACAGGTTCGAGATGTACGGGAAGGGGTGGGCGGGATCTACGGCGAGGGGCGTGAGCACGGGAAAGATGCGCTCGGTGAACAGCTCGTCGAGATGGGCACGATCGTCGGCCGACAGATCGTCCCGGTCGGCGAACGCGACGCCGCGCTCCTCGAGCGCGGGCACGAGTTCCTTCGCGAACACCGCGGCCTCCCGCTCGCAGAGGTCGCTGACCCGGCTGCGGATCTCGCGGATCAGGTCGACGAGATCGAGGCTGTCGGGCGTGGTGGTGCGCAGGCCGGCCGCGAGCTGTTCCATCATTCCGGCGACCCGTACCTGGAAGAACTCGTCGAGGTGCTCGCTCACGATCGCGAGGAACTTGGCGCGCTCGAGGAGCGGGACGGCGGCATCCTCGGCGAGCGCGAGGACGCGCGCGACGAAATCGAGGAACGACAGCTCCCGGTTCAGGTAGCGCACGCCGACTGCCGGAATAGCTGAAGGATCGGCCTCCGCGCCGACGGCGACGTCGATGCCGGCCATCGGCCAACTGTATCGGGTACTCCGAGCGGCCGGCTCGGCCCCGGTATCGTGAGTGTGGCGATGAGCACCGACCCTCGCTTCGCCGAGCCCACTCCGTTCGCGAGGCTCGTCTACGCCCACGCGATCAGCGTCGCGGGGGACGCCTGCCTCACCGTGTCGCTCGCGGGCTCGCTCTTCTTCCAGAACCCCACCGGTGCGGCGCGGGGCAAGGTCCTCCTCTACCTCGTCCTCACGATGGCGCCGTTCGCCATCGTCGCTCCGGTGCTGGGTCCCGCACTCGACCGAAGCCGCGGCGGGCGGCGCATGCTCGTGATCCTGTCGGCCGCCGGCCGGGCCGTGCTGTGTCTCGCGATGGCCCAGTACATCAGCAAGTCGGCCCCTGAGGGGCTGCTCGTCTACCCGCTCGCGTTCGGGGCGCTGGTCCTGGCGAAGGGCTATTCCATCGCCAAGAGCGCGCTGGTGCCCGCGCTCGTCAGGAACAAGAGCGAGCTGGTCAATGCCAACTCCCGTCTGGCGTTACTGAGCGTGATCGCGGCCATCTTGGGTGGTCTGCCGGCCGCCGGCGTTCAGCACCTCTTCGGTGCCGACTGGTCGTTGCGCGTCGCTGCGGTCGTCTTCGCCGCCGCGGCAATCCTGGGGTTCCAGATCCCGAAGGCGCCCACGAGGGGCCCGGCGGACAGTCGCGACGACGAGGTGATCGAAGCGGAGCTCCACCAGCCGAGCATCCTGCTCGCCGGGAGCGCGATGGCCGTGCTCCGTGGCAGCGTCGGTTTCCTCTCCTTCTTCACGGCTTTCGCGTTGAAGAACGACCTGTTCGGGTTGGGGGTCACGCTCGGCGCGGCTGCGGTTGGCGGATTCGTCGGTGTGGTCGCGGCGCCGATCGCTCGCCGTTCCGAACGCGAGGAGGTGATTCTCGCGTCGGCGCTCGTGTTGCCGGCGGCGTTCACGCTGTTCGGCGCGTTCATCGGTGGGACGTTCGGGTTCATGATGGCCGCGTTCGCCGTCGCGATCGGAGCAGCCGCCGGACGGCTCGGCTTCGACAGCTTGCTGCAGCGCGACGGACCCGACGCCGTGCGCGGTCGTGCGTTCGCGCGCTTCGAGACGCGCTTCCAGCTCGTTTGGGTGATCGGCGGGATACTCGGCGTGATCCCGATCGCCGAGAAGTTCGGCCTGTTCGTGCTCTCGGTCGTGTTGCTCTGCGCAGCCGCTTCGTACGTGGCGGCGCTCCGCGCCGCACGACGGCGAGGGATGCGCACGAAGCTGATGCCCGATTCGGTCGATCGAGCCATCACTCGGTCGCGCAACCACGCCCTCGACCGCGTCCGCAAGCGCTTCAAGAAGCCTTGATCATGGGTCACTCACTGCGAATCGGGGATACCCCGATTCGCAGCCGTTCGTTCCCGTCCTACTTGTCCCAGCCGCTCGTGGCGCCGCGGGTCATGCCGTAGGGGCCGACCGGCCAGTTGAAGCAGTCGACCATGAGCGTGTCGACCTGCTCGCGGGTGGCGATGCCCTCTTCGACGACGCGGTTCGCCTCCTGGATCATCGCGAAGTACACGCGGTTGGCAACGAAGCCCCACGCCGTCGTCGTGTCGTTGATGACCACGGGGTTCTTGCCGCACGCCGCAGCGACGTCGGTGACCGTGTCGACGGTCGCGTCGCTCGTACCGGGAGCGCGGATGATCTCGGCGAGCCGCATGACGACCGGGGGAGACGCCCAGTGCCAGCCGATCACGAGTTCCGGCCGCGAGGTGACCTCCGCGATCTGCACGATCGGGAACCCCGACGTGTTCGACGCGAGGATCGTCGTAGCCGGCGCGGCCGCGTCGAGGTCGCGGAACACCTGCTGCTTGAGCTCGAGATTCTCGGGCACGGCCTCGACCACGAGGTCGACCGCGGCCGCCTCGTCGAATGACGACGTGAACGTGAGCCGTGCGACCGCGGCGTCGGCGTCGGCGCGGCTCATCTTGCCGCGCTCCACACCGCGCTCGAACCCGTACCGTCCGGTGGTGACGTGCTCGAGCGCACGCTCGAGTGCGCCGGCGTCGAGGTCGTAACAGACGGTCTCGTACCCGGCGGTCGCCGTCACCTGGGCGATACCGCTTCCCATGACACCCGCCCCAATGACACCCACCTTCATTCTTTGCTTCGCTCCCACTGCGCTACTTCCGCTCGCTGCGCTCGCTCCAACTCTCATTGCTCCGCTCCCACTGCGCTACTTCCGCTCGCTGCGCTCGCTCCATCCGCTCCGTTCGCTCCGCGGCGGCCGCACGCGCGCAGGACCCGTCTTCGGGCTCTGGTTTGCTACTCGGGAAGGTTGATCCTGGCAAGCCAGAGGCCGGGGGCTTCGAGTTCGTTCGGTGTGGGGAGCATCGACTCGCTTTCCCACAGCCGGTTCAGCCCTTCGACTCCCGCGCGTTCGACGACGCCTTCGCAGAACGCCTGCCCGAGCTCGTAGTGCGCCCGCTCGAGCTTCAAGCCGAGCAGTCCCTCGATGAACCGCTCGGCCTCGCCGCGCTCGACGCGATGGCGGAGCATCGCTTCGTGGATGCGCTCGAACGTGGGCACCAGACGCCGACCCACGCGTTCCGTCACGTTGTCGGCGTAACCCTCGATCACCGCCGTCAGGCGCTGCAGCTCCTCGCGCGGCGCCGCCTGGCGCGGTGACTGCATCGCACCGAGGATGCGCTCGGGGCTCGCGGTCATCGACTCGAACGACGCGGGATCGCTCGGGTCGATCGTGCCGAACTCGGCCTCGAATGCCGCGGGGTCGATCTCGTAGCTCGACACGTAGTCGACCGCGAGTCGGAGGAGTCGGGCCCGAACCCACGGTACCGAACGTTCGGCCGCGTGCACCACTTCGTGGAGCGCGAGGTAGAAGCGCAGGTCGTCACGCGGGAGCGTCCACTCCTCCTCGAACCCGTCGACGTTCGGTACCACGAAGCACAAGCTCGGTTCGTCGCCGTCGGGCAGCGCGCCGGTTGGCAGCGGCAGGTCGTAGCGACCGAACGCGTGCTGCGCGAGGTATCCGATCATCGAGCCCGCCTGCACGCCGAGCAGCGCCGGTGCCACCATCCGGAGCACGTCGCCGAGCGGTAGGCCGGGTGGCAGACCGGGGAACATGGCCGACAGGTCTTCGTCGGACTCGGGAACGTCTCCCGCCGAGCGCATCGCGTCACCGAGCGTGGTGGCGAGCGCCTCCAGCACGGGGCGGAGCGCGACGAGGTGCAGGTCGACCCAACCCTGCGGGCCGACGGTCTGGATCGAGGTGGCGAAGGTCGCATAGAGACCGGTCTCCGCGACCACGAGGGTCTGCGCCGCGTGCACGAGCTCCTCGAACTGCTTGCGGTCGGCCACGTCGATCGGCGGCTCGGGCCGACCCTCGAGCGCGACCCATTCGGCCGTCTGGCGCGCGACCTCCCAGTTGACCGGGCCCGTCGACGACAGCATCCGCATCATCTGGCTGAAGTCGATCTGGGAGAAGTCGAACGTGGACGGGTCGAACAGGAAGGCGGGAAGGAACGGCTCCGTCGAAGCGTTGTCGTCGCCGTCGCCGTTCGGATCCCCGGGTTGAGGATTGTCCGCCACGCGGTCAGTGTATGGAGGTGCCTGCGGTCGCCGTCACCGGCGCATCCGGGCTCGTGGGGCAGCGGCTGCTTCCGTTGCTCGTCGAGCACCCCGACGTCACGCGTGTCGTCGCGCTCGACGTGCGCGAGCCGGGATGGCGGAGCCGCAACCTCGAGTTCCACCGGGTCGACATCGCGGGCACCAACCTCGAGCCGCTGCTGGAGGGCATCGACACCGTCGTGCACCTCGCGGGCGTGGTCGACCCGATCTCCGACGAGGCACTGATGGCGCGCGTCAACATCGAGGGAACGCGGCACGTGCTCGCGGCGGCGGCCGCGGTCGGTGTGAGTCGGGTCGTGCGTATCTCGAGCGCGACGGTGTACGGCGCGTGGCCGAACAACCCGGTTCCGCTCACCGAGCAGGCGTCGCTTCGGCCGAACCCTTACTTCTCGCCCGCGGTGCAGGGGGCGGAGGTCGAGAGGCTCATCGCCGGGTGGCGCGACGAACATCCCGGGGTGACCGTCACCACGCTGCGCTCGGCACCGGTTGTCGGCCCGGGCGCCGAACGCCTTCCCGCCCGCATCATCCTCGGACGACCCCCGCTGCGCGTGCGCGGCGCGTCGATGCCGGTGCAGGTCGTTCATGTCGACGACCTCGCGGCTGCGCTCGTGCTGGCCGCGACGCGCGACATGCCGGGCGTGTACAACGTCGCGGCCGACGGCTGGCTCGACGCGGCCGCGGCGCGCGCGATGCTCCCGCGCACGAGCGTTCCGCCGGTACCCGCAGAGGTGCTCGAGCGCGTGCTGCGGCGCACGTGGGCGCTCGGTATGGGTGACGTGCCGCCCGGCGTGGTGCCGTACCTCGTGCATCCCTGGGTGATCGCCAACGACAAGCTCAAGGAGGCGGGCTGGGCGCCGAGCCGCACGAACGAAGAGGCCATCACCGAAGCGCTCTTCGCGCTGGCGCCTCGTCGCGCCCGGTCGGGGGTGATCGCGGCGGCCGTGGTGCTGGCGGCGCTGTTCGGTGCAGTCCGGATCCGCCGCCGCCGGCGCACCAAGCGGCACGCCCGACGGTGACGCCCGACGGCGAGCTCGCGTTCCGCACACTGGCGAGGAGCCACTACGGCCTGCTCGGCGGGTGGCTCCGGGAGCCTCACGTCGCTCGCTGGTGGATCGGGCCATCCACCCCCGCGGCACTCGAAGCGAAGTACGGCCCGCGCATCGACGGCCATGACCCGGCCGAGGTGTTCATCGCCGAAGTCGGCGGGCGGCCGTTCGGGCTGATCCAGCGCTATCGAATCAGTGACTGGCCCGAGTGGTCGGCCGCGGTCGATGCCGACGACGGCGCCGGCATCGACTATCTGATCGGAGAGCCCGAACGCGTCGGTCGGGGCCTCGGGTCGCGCATGATCCGGGCGTTCGTACCCACCGTGTTCGAGCGGTACCCCGAGCTCACGCGTGTCGTGGCCGCGCCGCAGCAGGCCAACGTGGCGTCCTGGCGCGCGCTCGAGAAGGCCGGGTTCGCGCGCATCTGGTCGGGCATGCTCGAGAGCGACGACCCGTCCGATGCGGGCCCGGCATTCGTGTACGCGCGGGAGCGGCTGAGGCGAGCGACCGCGGCGCAGGTACCCTACGCCGCAGCGAGCCGGGGCCCAGCGGCCCGGCGCCGAAGGCGCCAAGAGCGGGAGAGTTAGCGACCGCGCGCCAGTGCGGCGACGAAACGATCGAGCTCTTCTTCGGTGTTGTAGTAGTGGACCGACGCGCGTGCGACGGCGTCGAGGTTGCGCGCGCCGAGGTCGTAGCGCGCAAAGTCGATCGTCGAGACGGAGATGTTGATGCCGTCGGTGCGCAGGCGCGCCGCAAGCGTGAACGGGTCCTCGTGCTCCACCGTAAAGGTGACGATGCCGCATTGCTCGAGCCCGCGATCGTGGAGCGTGAGGCCCGGCACGGTGTTCAGTCGTGCGCGGAGCACGTCCCCCAACATCGTGACGCGTTCCGCGATCGCGTTCACGCCGAGGGCGAGCGCGTAGTCGACCCCCGCGCCGAGGCCGAGTTCGCTCGCCACGCTGTGCTCCCAGGTCTCGAAACGACGCGCGTCGTCGCGGATCTCGATGGCGTCGTCGCGCACCCAGCGGGCCGCGTGCACGTCGAGGAACGGTGGCTCCAGCCGCTCGATCCACTCGCGCCGCACGTAGAGCAGTCCGGTCCCGCGTGGTCCGCGCAGGTACTTGCGCCCGGTGGCGGACAGGAAGTCACACCCGAGCACGTCGACGTCGATCGGAAGCTGGCCGGCGGCTTGGCACGCATCGAGCAGGTACGGCACTCCCGCGTCGTGTGTCACCGCGCCCACCTCGGCGGCGGGGTTCACGAGCCCGCCTTGCGTGGGGATCCACGAGATCGCTACGAGGCGTGCCCGGTCGTCCAACATCTCGCGCAGCGCGTCGACCGAAAGCTGGCCGTGCTCGTCGTCGGGGACCACCTCGACGAGCGCGCCCGTCCGGCGTGACGCCTGCAAGAACGCGATCACGTTGCTCGCGTACTCGGAGCGTGACGTGAGGATCCGGTCGCCCGGTTCGAATCGCGCCGCCAGCGCGTAGAAGACCATGTCCCACGCGCGCGTCGCGTTCTCGATCAGCGCGATCTCGTCGGGATCCGCGCCGACGAGTGCAGCGACCGAGCTGTAGACCGCGGCGGACCGCTCGGCGACCGCGTCACCCGCCGCGTAGCCTCCGATGCGAGCTTCGAGCTCGAGATGCTCGATGACCGTGTCGACCACGATGCGCGGGGGTAGCGACGCGCCCGCGTTGTTGAGGTGGACGACGTCGCGACAGCCCGGCGTGTCGGCGCGGACGCGCTCGACGTCGATTGTTGTGCTCAGGACGCTGAGACCAGGTTCTTCGCGCGCCACTCGGACCAGTCGTCGGTGAAGTAGCGCACGCGGGTCTTCTTGTACTCCTTGATCGACCACAGGAGCGCGTACTCGTCGACGCCGGTCTCGTCGCGGATCGCCGCGATCGTGGTCTCGCAGTCCTTGGCGTTCTTGCCATGCACCATCGTGAAGATCGAGTACGGCCAGTCGTCGTAGGTGGGGCGCCGGTAGCAATGGCTCACCAGCGCGAACCCCGCCATCTTCGGGCCGATCTCCTCGAGCTGGTCCTCGGGCACCGCCCACACGCCCATCGCGTTGGCCTTGAACCCGGCCGAGCGGTGATTCATCACCGCAGCGAACCGGCGCATGAGCTTGCGCTCCTTGAACGACGACAGCAGGTCGAGCACCGTCGCTTCGTCGCACCCGATCAGCTCGCCGTACGCCCCGAACGGGCGCTCCACGAGCGGAAGGTCGTCCTGCACCACGCGGACGGCCGCGACCTCGAGCTCCGACAGGTCGGGCGCGTCCATGTGCTCGCGCCGTTCGGGACGCTCGTGCTCCAGCACCTCGGCCTTGGCGTCGGCCGCGGTGTTTCCCGTCATGTCGAGCTTCACCCCGATCTTGTAGAGCTTCAGCGTGGGAAGCCGGCGCGTCACGAGCGCGCCAGACTCGCGGTGGAGCACGTCGACATGCTTCTCGAGCGAGTCGCCGGGCGGTACCGCGATCGTGTACCAGAGGTTGTACGCGTGGTTGCGCTTGTAGTTGTGGCTCACGCCCGGATGGCCGCTGATGACGGCGGCCGCCTCGTCGACGCGCCCAGGGTCGATCTTCGCGGCGACGAGTGCCGAGCCGTACCCGAGGGCGCGGGTGTCGAAGATCGCCGAGAGCTGGCGGAGCACGCCGAGCTGTTTGACACGCGCGATTCGCTCGCGAACCGCAGGTTCGTCGATGCCGAGGCGTTCACCCAGGACCGCGTACGGCCGGGGTTCGAGGGGGAAGTCCCATTGGACCGCGTTGAGCAACTCGCGGTCGAGGTCAACGAGGCGGTCCTCGCCGGGCGTCGCGGTGGCGGTCATCCCGTCATCGTCGCGCAGCCCGAGCGAAGCGCGGCAATTCAGTCCCCCGCGGAGTTCAGTTGTCGGGTGCGACGGGCGGCGGCCCGGCCGTCAGCGTCGCGGTGGTCGAGTGCTGGACCCGGCCACGGCGGTACCGGATGACGAGCGAGTCGGCGGGTCGGCGTCGCCGCCATTCCGCCATGAGATCACCCACATCACCCACGCTGTGGCCGCCCGCTCCCGTGATCACGTCGCCCACTTCGAGCTTGGACTCGGCCGCCGGGCTGTCCGGCACCACGCCCGTCACCTTTGCCCCGGGACGGTCTCCGGCGTCGACCGCGGTGAGCCCGAGCCAGCCGTGCGTGACCTTCCCGCTCGCTTCGATCTGCTGACGCACGTCGTCGGCGACGTCGATCGGCACCGCGAGCCCCGGGTCGGGGACGCCGGGTGGCGTGATGAGGATCCCGACGATCCGCCCGTTGGTGTCGAACAGCGCACCCCCCGACGTGTCGGGCGCGGTCAAGAGGTTGGCCTGGAGCAACCCCGCGATCGTGGTGCCGATCGTGGTGGGAACCATCCGGTTGAGTCGGGAAATGACGTTGATGGCGACAAACGGGTTGTTGCCCTTGGTCATCGCGACGGCGACGACCGGTTCGCCGACGTTTGGAGCCGAATCGGCCAACGGTTGGTACGAGAGATCGGCTCCCGAGACTTCGAGGAGCGACAGGTCGGTGTCCGCATCGAAGCCCATGATCTTGGCGGGGAACGTGCGGCCGTCGCTCGTGAAGATGACGACCGAGCCCGCCCCGATGAGCAGATGTGCAGTGGTGAGGACACGGTTGCTGCTGACCGCGACGCCGGACCAGACCGTGGTGGTGTCGCCGGCAGTGGCGCGAACGGTGACGATGCTCGGGCCGCCGGCCTGGCTCACACGCGCAGCAATGGCATAGTCGACTGCGGCGTTCGGGGGGATGATGGCCGGCGGCGGGAGTGGTGATCGGTTCCGTTCCCCGAGCGCGCCGAACGCCACGAGGACGAGCAGTGCGGCGGCGACGCCGACCGCCGCCGAGACGAGCCCGATGACCCATTCGCGCGGGCGCGCCTGCACGGGCGGCAGCGGGTTCGTGACGTACGAGTGCAATTCGCTCGGATGGACCCATGGTCGGTCGAGCGGATCCGGGCGCGGGCCGTTCGGCGTTTCGTCGCGCTCGGACGCGCCGTCATCGCCCTCCGGACCGGACACCGCGCGGAGTGTACCGACGGCCTTGTCCGCCTTCTTGTCGCCTGTTCTCGCCCTGGGCGGCCCATCCGTGGCCCTGGGCGGCTCATCGGTGGGTTTCACTACGATGACGCCGTGCTCCCACCCGCCGCCGGCGACTGGATCGCCGTGACCGCCGAGCCGCTGCCCGTCGAGGCGGCCACCGCGTGGGCCACCACGGAGTCGGCCGGCGCGGTCGTGGTGTTCCTCGGGGTGGTGCGCGACCACTCGGAAGGGCGCGACGGAGTACGCGGCATCACGTACGAGGCCTATCAAGAGGAGGCTGTGCCGCGGCTCGCGGCCGTCGCCGCCGAGGCGCGCCGCCGCTGGCCGGTCATCGAGCGCCTCGCGTTGCTCCATCGCACGGGCGACCTCGCGCTCTCGGAAGCATCGGTGGCCGTCGTGGCATCCTCACCGCACCGGCCCGAGGCGTTCGAGATCGCTCGCTTCTGCATCGACACCCTCAAGCAGACCGTCCCGATCTGGAAGCGAGAGCACTGGGAGGACGGCTCCGACTGGGGCACGGCCTCGCATCCGGTGCGATCGGTCAACTAGGAGCGCGTCCTGTCTCGCGACCTCGCCATCGACCTCGGTACCGCGAACACCCTTGTGTACGCGCGCGGGCGTGGGATCATCCTGAACGAGCCCACCGTCATCGCGATGAACACGCGAACGCACGAAGTGCTCGCGCTCGGGCACGACGCCTGGCAGATGATCGGGCGCACACCGGGCTACATCGTGGCGGTCCGGCCGCTACGGGGTGGTGCGATCACCGATTTCGAGATCACACAGCGGCTGATTCGCATGCTCTTCCAACGCGCCGGTATCTCGCGCCTGCAACGTGCGCGCGTGCTGATCTGCGTACCGTCGGCGATCACGCACGTGGAGCAGCGTGCGGTACTCGAGGCCGCCCGACGCGCCGGTGCGGCGCAGACCTACCTCATCGAGCAGCCCATGGCCGCCGCGATCGGCGCGTCGCTCCCGATCCACGAACCGCTCGGCAACATGGTCGTCGACATCGGCGGTGGCACCAGCGAGGTCGCGGTGATCTCGCTCGGCGGCGTGGTCGCCCTGGAGGCGGTTCGCGTGGGGTCGTTCGACATCGACGCCGCGATCCAGAGCTACGTGCGACGAGAGTACGGCCTTGCGATCGGTGAGCGCACCGCGGAGGAGGTGAAGCTCGCGATCGGATCGGTGTTCCCTACCGAAGACGAGTACAAGGCCGAGGTGCGCGGCCGCGATCTCATGAGCGGCATGCCCAAGACGATCGTGCTCACGCCCGAGGAGATCCGCGACGCGATCGACGAACCCATCCAGGCGATCCTCGGCGCGGTGAAGCAGGCGCTGGCGCGCACCCCCCCGGAGCTGTCGCAGGACCTCCTCGCCGAGGGCATCCACCTCGTCGGCGGCGGCGCCATGTTGCGCGGCATGGAACTCCGCATCGAGCAGGAGACGGCCGTCCCCGCGCAACTGGTGGACCTGCCGCTCGAGACGGTCGTGCTCGGCGCCGGGCGCTGCCTCGAGTCCTTCGACCGTCTGAAGGACATGTTCATGTAGGGGCGCTCGATTCGCGCGCGAGATCTTCGGCGGCTTGGCGGACCTGCCAGTCCTTGTCTTCGAGCGCGAGGGTCAGCGCGGCGTCGACGTCGGGGGTGTCGAACGGCGCGAGTGCGAGCACCGCGCGACGGCGCACGGTGACGCGATCGGAGCACGCGGCGAGCACCGCGGGGAGCCCGGCAGGATCGCCGAGCGCTCCGAGCGCGGCGACGGCTGCTTCACGTGCGAGCGAGTCGCGATGGGTCTTGACGACGCGTGCCAGCACGGCCACGGCACCGGCGTCGATCGCGGACTGGCCGAGTTCGCCGAGTGCCCAGGCCGCGGCTTCCACCACCGTGACGTCGCGGTCGTCGAGCAACGGCATGAGCTCCGGAACCATCGCCGGATTCGTCGCCAGCGCTGGTGCGAGCTCTGCGGCGCGCCGCCGAACCGCCGCCGCCGGGTCCACGACCGAGGCGCGCCACCCTCGCAGCGCGTCGTCTGCACGGCCTGCCCGCACGAGCGCGCCCAAAGCGGCGGTGCGGACGCGGGGGTCGGGGTCGTCGCTGAGCGCGTGGCCCGCGAGCTCCGCAGCCTCGGCGCGGAGCGGACCCTGGTGGCCGAGCTCGGCGAGCTCGGCGGCCCGGGCAACGGGCCCGTGTGTCACTGCAGCTTGCCGTTGATCGCGATCACGAGCCCGCCGAAGAGCGCGGCGAGGACCATCGCGACGAGCAGACCCGTGAGGAACACCAGTACGCCGGTGCGGACGAGTGCCCAGCCCTTGCGGGCCGTGCGCACGGCGATGTTCGTGTTCGGGCGCGCGCTGTAGAAGCCAGGGGGCATGGCAGGCTGGGAGTCCGGTGTTCGTGCGATGCATCCACGGTATCGGTTCGGAGTCCGATGAACTCAGCAGAAGAACCACCACCCCCGCCGCCGCCCCGGCGGGGCCGCACCATTCTCGCTGTCGCGCTCTCGGTCATCGGCGTGCTCATCGCGGTCGTGCTGATTGCCGGCTTCCTGATCCACCTCCCGTACGTGATCATCTCGAGCGGATTCGCGACGCCGCTCGACGACAAGGTCATCACCGTCGACGGCGCGCAGACCTACGACCACCGCGGCAACGTCCTGTTCCTCACCGTGCGCGTCACCACGCACGACCCCACGGTGTGGCGCGTCGTCACGAGCTGGTTCGATCCCGATCGCGAGGTCGTAAAGCGCACGACGGTGATCGGTTGTCTCTCCGACGCGGAGAACATCGCCGTCAACGCGCAGCTCATGCAACGATCGCAAGACGACGCGAAGAACCTTGCGCTCACACATCTCGGATACACGGTCGAGGCGAGCGCGCCCGAGTTCATCGTGGCCGAAGTGTGTCCCGGGTCACCCGCGTACGGCACGTTGCGGGCGGGTGACAGCCTCCTCGCGATCGACGATCACGCGGTGACGCAACTCGCCGACGTCCGGCCGCTCGTGCAGCAGCATCGTCCCGGAGAGCCCACGAGCGTCACGTACTCGCGCGGAGGCACCACCGAGACTGCCAAGGTCGTCACCGGTCGGATTGCCAAGGAAGGGCGTGCCTGCGTCACGGCGCCCCGTAGCACGAAGGGCTCCGCGTGCCTCGGGCTGACGATGGACCCGGAGCCGTTCGTCACCTACCGGTTCCCGATCGACGTGACCATCGACACCCAGAAGGTCGGTGGCCCGTCGGCAGGGCTCGCCTTCACGCTCGCCATCATCGACGACCTCACTCCCGGCAATCTCACCGGCGGCATGCGAGTCGCCGTTACCGGCACGATCGCGAGTAACGGAGCGATCGGTCCGGTGGGTGGCGTCGAACAGAAGGCAATCACCGCGCGGCACAACGGAGTCTCGTTGATGATCGTGCCGAAATCGGAGCTGATGGATGCACGCAACGGCGCCGGGAACGTGCGAGTCATCGGCGTCGACACGATCGACGAGGCGCTCGCGGCGCTGCAAAGGGCCGGAGGAGCCCCGGTGCCCCCCGCGTCGCCGGTCGCGGCGCGATCATGACCGCATGACCGACAGCTCCGGCACGCCAATGTCCCCCGCGCGCGATTCGCGCCTCACGCCGGAGGCCGTCGCCGAGCGAGGGTTCACACAGGTCAAGCACGGCTACGCGGAGTCCGAGGTGAGGGCGTTCCTTCGCATGGTCTCCGACGATCTCGGATCAATTCGGAGCCGCGAGCGCGAGCTCCTCGCCCGCGTGCAGGAGCTCGAGGACCGGCTCGCGCGCCCGGTGCAACTTCCCTCCGACCAAGACCTCATCGCCGCGCTGGGCGAGGAGACGGCCCGCGTGCTGAGCCAGGCGCGCCAAGCGGCGGCCGGCCTTCGCTCGAAGGCGGACGAGCACGCGCGCCACGTGGTGCGGGAAGCGCAGGAGTCTTCGCGAGAGCTGCGTGCGTCCACCCAGCAGGCGGTGGAGACGAAGACCCGTGAAGCGGAGGACGCAGCACGCGCGCGGGCACGGGAGATCGTGGCTGAAGCACGCGTATTGCGCGAACGTGTCCTCTCCGACCTGAACGAGCGGCGCAGCGATCTCGAGCGTCAGATCGGCGAACTGCGCGCGGGTCGCGGTCGCCTTGTCGAGGTGTACCAGGTGGTGGAACGCGCACTGCTGCAGGCGGCGCGCACGATGGCAGAGGAACCGTCGAGGCCGGGCGTGGCCATGCCCGAGGTGAGCGAACCCGCGCCCGACGCCGCGCCCGACGCCGCGCCCGACGCAGAGACGCCGAGTGCCGAGGATGGTGGCGACGCGGATGGTGGCGACGCGGAGGGGCACGACGCCGGATTGCAGAACGCCGGATTGCAGAACGCCGGATTGCAGAACGCCGGATTGCAGAACGAGGGTCACGACGTCGGCGCGCTCTTCGAGAAACTCCGTTCGGAGGCCGGCGCGACCGACGAACCCGATGAAGGAGCAGGCGAAACCGTCGAGGTCGTCGAGACGATCGATACCACCGAGGCCGCTGCGGGCGCCACGGGCGACGACGAGACCGCGCTGTTCCCCGACGACGACGACGTGGTCGTGGCCGAACTGGCGGGCGAGCCGCTCGACGACGATCGAGCCGCGCTCGCGGCGCGCGACGATGCACTGG
Source organism: Acidimicrobiia bacterium (assembly GCA_040880805.1). NCBI lineage: Bacteria > Bacillati > Actinomycetota > Acidimicrobiia > Acidimicrobiia bacterium. The sequence continues at coordinate 69,973 of JBBDHW010000043.1, forward strand.
ACCCGATCGCCGACGATCTCGCTCACCGGGCGAAGCGCGCCGTCCAAGACGAGCAGAACGACGTCCTCGACGGCCTTCGCCGTCAGCGCGGAAAGATCGATTTCGGGAAGGTCCTGCCGGCCACCGAGGACCAGCTGAGCCGCTGGGCGCACGTGCTCCAGCCGGCGGTCGATGCCGCCTACGGAGCCGGCGCGGCCTCCATGTCCTCAGGGGCGGCCGGCGCCGCGGCTGCCGCAGTGCCGAGTGCGCTCCTCACCGAGCTCGCGACCACCGTGGTCGCGCCGCTTCGCACCCGGTTGGAGTCGTCGCTCGAGTCGATCGACGCCCGAACGCCGGCCGACGTCGAGATCGCCATCGCCCAGCGCCTCGGGGCTCGGTACCGGGAGTGGAGAGGCCAGGACCTCGAGGAGGTGCTCGGCGACGCGCTCGCGGCCGCATACGCCGGCGGCGCGTACGACGCCGCACCGGAAGGTGCCCGGTTGCGCTGGGTGCCCGCGCGGGTGGGCAAGTGCCCCGACTGTGACGACAACGCGCTCGAGCCGACCGTGCGCGGCGATCACTTCCCCACCGGGCAGTCGCACCCGCCCGCGCACCCCGGCTGTCGTTGTCTCCTCGTGCTGGCAACCTGATCATTCGTCGCTCACTGCGAGCCGGGGTACCCGGCTCGCGGACGTTCGCTCCTGGCGAGCGGCTTCGTTCGCTGCGCTCCTGCCGCCGCCGCGGCGCCTGAAGTTTGTTCCTGCGCGTCCGCGCTGCACCGAGAGCGGTCCGGCACTCTAGGCTGCGGCTTCGATGCGCGTCCCCACGGCAGAGCCCCGACGCCGATTTCGCCTCCGTGGCTGGATCATCGGCTTGGTTGTGTTGTTCCTCGTGCTGGCGTTCAGCCTGCGCGGCCTGGCGGGCTTCTACACCGATTTTCTCTGGTTCGACTCCCTGGGGCAGGGCAGCACGTGGAGCAGCCTCCTCGCGGCGAAGGTCGCTCCGGCGCTCGTCTTCACAGTCGCGTTCTTCGTGATCATGTGGGTGAACCTGGTCATCGCCGACCGGTTGGCACCCAAGTACCGGTCGATGGGTCCCGAAGACGAGCTCATCGCGCGCTACCAGCAAGTCGCGGGGCCGTACACGGGCCGGATCCGCGTGGGTGTGTCGCTCTTCTTCGCGCTGATCGCGGGCATCGGCGTGTCCTCGCAGTGGCGGCAGTGGGTGCTCTTCACGCACAGCCAGAAGTTCGGCATGAAAGACCCGCAATTCCACAAGGACATCGGCTTCTACGTCTTCCAGCTCCCGTTCCTCAAGTTCATCGCCGAGTGGCTCTTCGCGGGTCTGGTGATCGTGCTCATCGTTGCCGCCGTCGCGCACTACCTCAACGGTGGGATCCGGTTCCAGAGCCCGTTCCAGCGCGTCACGCCGCAGGTCAAGGCGCACTTGTCGGTGATCCTCGCGGTGATGGCGCTCGTCAAGACCGCGCAGTACTACCTCGGCCGCTTCGAGCTCGACTTCTCCACCCGCGGCGTGGTCGAAGGGGCGAGCTACACCGATGTCAAGGCGCAGCTCCCCGCGCTCAATCTGCTGATCGTCATCTCGATCTTCGCGGCGGGGCTGTTCATCTGGAACATCCAGCGTCGCGGCTGGGTACTGCCGATCATCGCGGTGGGCCTGTGGGGCTTCGTCTCGATCGTGATCGGCACGATCTACCCGGCGCTCATCCAGCAGTTCAAGGTCGGCCCGAACGAGTTCCAGACCGAAGCTCCCTACATCGAGCGCAACATCCGCGCGACGCGGAACGCGTTCGTGCTCGACGAGGTGAAGCCCGGCGACTTCAACTTCAAGACCTTCGGCCAGCTTCCGACCGCAGAGGCGAACGCGATCGTCGACAGCAACAAGGGAACGATCGACAACGCCCGGTTGTGGGACCCGGGGATCATCCAGGAGACGTACAACTCGCTCCAGAACCTCCAGACCTACTACCAGATCGGCGACGTCGACGTCGACCGATACCTCGTGGACAACGAGGTCCGTCAGGTGTTGATCTCGGCGCGCGGCCTCAACAGCGCCGACCTGCCGAGCCAGTCGTTCGTGAACCGCCACATCATCTACACGCACGGGTACGGCGTGGTCGCGTCGCCGAGCAATTCCGCGACGGCTGACGGCTCCCCCACGTACTACCTGGAGAACGTCCCCACCGAGACCGTCCCGAATGGGATCAAGCTCAGCGACGGCGAGGCTTCCCAGATCTACTTTGCCGAGAACCTCGGCAGCTACGTGCTGGTGGACGCGAAGTCGAAGGAGTTCAATTATCAGACGCCGGGGAAGACCGACCAGTTCACGCGCTACCGGGGGAAAGACGGCGTGGAGCTGTCGAACTTCGTGCGTCGCGCCGCGTTCGCGCTCCGGTTCGGCAGCATCGATCCGCTGATCTCCGGGCAGGTCACGTCGAACACGAGAGTGCTCATGGAGCGCGACATCCGCGCCCGGGTCGAGAAGCTCGCGCCGTTCCTGCGCTACGACGGCGATCCGTATCCCGTAGCGATGGGGACGCACACGATCTGGGTCCTCGACGGGTACACCACCACCGACATGTACCCGTACGCGCAGTCCACGAGCGGCGAGCAGGGTCTCGCAACCGACTTCAACTATGTGCGCAACTCCGTGAAGGCGACGGTCGACGCGTACGAGGGCACGGTCACCTTCTACGTGTTCGACAACAAGGACCCGATCATCAAGGCGTGGCGCAGCGCTTTCCCCGACCTGTTCACCGACGCGTCGAGAATGTCGCCCGAGCTCCGCGCGCATCTGCGCTACCCGGAGGACCTGTTCAAGGTTCAGTCGAACATGTTCGGCCGTTACCACGTCACCGAACCACGCCGCTTCTACGACGGCAGCGCGAAGTGGCTCGTGTCGCCCGACCCGGGATCGGGGCCGGTGTCGAGCTCCGACTTCGGTTCGTTGATCGACTCTGCGAGCTCCGATACCAGCGCGAACGCGCAGCCGCAGGCGGCCACGTCCACCGGGCGGCGCATCGATCCGTACTACCTCTATCTCAAGTTGCCGAAGGAAGAATCTGAGCACTTCATCGTCATCACGCCCTTTGTGCCCGTGTCGAGCAACAACCGCGAGACGCGACTCGTGTCGTTCCTCACCGCGAACTCCGATCCCGGTCACTACGGCGAGATGCGCGCGTTCACGATGCCTCAGGGGGAGACGGTCAAGGGGCCGGTCCAGGTCAACAGCGAGATGAACCGCGCGAGCCCGATCTCCCAGGCCGTCACCCTCTTGAACCAGCAGGGCTCACGCGTCACGCAAGGGAGCCTCCAGCTCATACCCGTGGGCAACTCGCTCCTCTACGTGCGGCCGTTCTACGCCCAGGGGCGTGGGAGCGGGAGCTTCCCGCAGTTCCAGTTCGTGGCCGTGTTCACCCAAGACTTCGGGCAGGCCGTCTGCGCGCAGAACGTGAACGACGCGCTCAACCAGCTCTTCGGGCAGGCCGACCGCTCGGCCTCGTGCAACGTCGCGATCACCGGCGTTCAACCCGGCACGCCGACTTCCACGACCACCACCGCGCCTCCGGGGACCGTCACCACGACCCCCGGACCCACCACGACGCTTCCCGCTTCCACCCAGGAGTTGATCGCCCTGGCCAGCAAGACCTACGGCGACGCCCAGGACGCCCTCAAGGCCGGCGATTTCGCCCGCTATGCGACGCTGATCACACAGCTCGGCGACATCCTGGCAAAGCTCGACGCGGCCACCCGGTAGACCGGCCGAGAGAACCGCGTCCCGGGATTGTTCCAGGGCCGGGGGATTGTTACTATCTACGTAGTGGAAATCCCCCTGTTCCCTGCTTCCTCCCGGTAGGAGCGCCTGATGGCCGTCTCCGGCATCGATCTCGGCAAGTACAAGCTCGGCTGGTCCGACAGCACCGAGGACTACGTCTACACGCCCAAGAAGGGCCTCAACGAGGACATCGTCCGGGAGATCTCGCACCGCAAGAGCGAGCCCGAGTGGATGATCAACTTCCGCCTCAACGCCCTGAAGCGGTTCGAGCGCAAGCCGATGCTCGAGTGGTTCGCCAAGAACATGCCCCACATCGACTTCGACGACATCTACTACTACCTCAAGCCCACCGAGGGGCAGGTCTCCGACTGGGACATGCTCCCGGAAGGCATGAAGGAGACCTACGAGAAGCTCGGCATCCCCGAGGCCGAGCGCAAGTTCCTCGCGGGGGTCACGGCTCAATACGATTCGGAAACGGTGTACCACCGAAACCGCGAAGAGCTCGCGAAGACGGGCGTGCTCTTCACCGACATGGACACCGCGGTCCGTGAGTACCCGGAGATCGTGCAGCAGTACTTCGGCACGGTGATCCCGCCGGGCGACAACAAGTTCGCCGCGCTCAACTCGTCCGTGTGGTCGGGCGGCAGTTTCGCGTACATCCCGCCGGGCGTGCACGTGGAGATGCCGCTGCAGGCGTACTTCCGTATCAACGCGGAGAACGCCGGCCAGTTCGAGCGCACGATGATCATCGCCGACGAAGGCGCGTCGGTGCACTACGTCGAGGGTTGCTCGGCGCCTGTGTACTCCACCGACTCGCTGCATTCGGCCGTCGTCGAGCTCATCGCCAAGCCGGGCGCGCGCATCCGGTACACCACCATCCAGAACTGGTCGCCGAATGTCTACAACCTCGTCACCAAGCGGGCGCGGGCCGAGACCGAGTCCGAGGTCCAGTGGATCGACGGCAACCTCGGCTCCAAGCTCACGATGAAGTACCCGGCGGTGGTGATGGTCGGTCCGAAGGCGCACGGCGAGGTGCTCTCGGTCGCGTACGCGGGGGAGGGCCAGCACCAGGACGCGGGGGCGAAGATGACCCACGCCGCGCCGGAGACCACGTCGATCATCGACTCGAAGTCCATCGCGAAGGACGGCGGGCGCACCAGCTACCGCGGCCTCGTGAAGGTCGAAGAGGGCGCGCACCACTCGAAGAGCCACGTGCGCTGCGACGCGCTGATCCTCGACGACCACAGCCGGTCCGATACCTGGCCGCGCATGGAGGTCGACGAGAAGGATGCCCGCATCGGCCACGAGGCAACGGTGTCGAAGGTGGGCGACGACCAGATCTTCTACCTGATGAGCCGTGGCCTCACCGAGCAGCAGGCCACCGCGATGATCGTGAACGGCTTCATCGAGCCCATCACCAAGACGCTGCCGATGGAGTACGCGGTGGAGCTGTCGCGCCTCATCGAGCTCAACATGGAGGGCGCAGTCGGATAGTGAGCTCGTTCACACCCGACGCGTCTCGAGCACTCCCCGGTCCCGATTGGCTCGCCGAGCGACGGCGCGCCGCCGCGGAACGGCTCGCCGACCTGAGCTGGCCCACCACCGAAGAGGAGATCTGGCGCTATAGCCGGATCGACGAGCTCGACCTCGAGCGTCTCCGCCCGATCCCGCCGCAGCAACTCGGCGACCCCGGCCAAGAAACGGCGCCGGGCGGCGGTCCGATCGCGGCCGAGGCCGGTGAGCGATCCGGTCTGATCGTCGTGCGCAACGGCCGCGTCGTGCACCACTCGCTCGACGACGCGCTCGCCGCGAAGGGCGTGCAGGTGTGCGAGCTCGCAACCTGCGACCGCGCCGACGTGGAAGACGTGCTCGGCGTGTGCTCCGACGCCTCGCCCGACGCGTTCACCGTGCTGCACGACGCGTTCCTCGCGGGCGGCGCGGTGGTGAAGGTTCCCGCGGGCGTCGTCGTCGACAAGCCCATCGTGGTGCTGCACTGGTCGGAGGGCGACGGGCTCGCCAGCTTCCCGCACACGCTCGTGGTCGCCGGTGAGAGTTCCGAGGTCACCGTGTTCGACCGCTTCGGCTCCACCGACACGCACTCCGCCGACGCGGCTCATCTCGTCGACGCGGTCGTCGAGCTCGTACTCGGCGACGGCGCGCACGTGCGCTACGTGTCGGTGCAGGAACACGGGCCGCGCACGTGGCAGATCGCGTTGCAACGCGCGCACGTGGGGCGCGACGCAACGCTGCGATCGTCGGCCGTTGCGCTGGGCGGGTACTACGCACGACTTCGGAGTGAATCCCTGCTCGCCGGCGAGGGCGGCGAGAGCGACCTCACTGCCGTCTACTTCGGCGACGGCAACCAGATGCTCGACTTCCGCACCCTCCAGGATCATGTGGCACCGCATACGCGGAGCGACCTGCTGTTCAAGGGCGCCGTCGAGGACCACGCGCAGTCGGTCTACTCAGGGCTCATCCGCATCCGGCACGGTGCGCAGGGCGCGAACGCGTTCCAGACCAACCGCAACCTCGTGCTCACCGAGGGCGCCGAGGCGATGTCGGTGCCGAACCTCGAGATCGAGGCCGACGACGTGCACTGCTCGCACGCGAGCACCGTCGGTCCGATCGACGACGACCAGCTCTACTACCTGGCAACCCGTGGCGTGCCGCCGGAGGAGGCGGAGCGCCTCATCGTGCTCGGCTTCTTCGACGACGTGTTCGAGCGGCTGCCGCTGCCCTCGCTCGTCGCGCCGCTCCGCCGGGGCGTGATCGAGAAGATCGAGCACCGCGACGCGATCGCGAGAGCCGGTGCCAGTGCCTGAAATGCGTGTGTGCTCGACGACGGACGTGAAGCCCGGCGCCGCCGCGCGCTTCGACGTCGACGGCCACCGCCTGTGTGTGGTGCGTATCGACGACGACTGGTACGTGATCGGTGACCGCTGCTCCCATGCCGACTACTCGCTGTCGGAAGGCGACGTGTGGGAGGACGAGCGCGAGATCGAGTGCCCAAAGCACGGCTCCACGTTCTCGCTCGAGACCGGCGAGCCGCTGAGCTTCCCCGCCACCAAGCCCGTCCCCGTCTACCAGGTGCGCGCCGACGGCGACGACGTGATCGTGAGCCTCCCATGACCCCGACTCACCTCCAACTTGCGTCATCAGACGGCGCTATACGACGTCTGCTGACGCAGGTTCGTTGGGACATTCCGTGAGCGTGCTGAGGATCTCGGATCTGTGCGCGTCGGTGGGTGGGGTGGAGATCCTGCGCGGGGTCGACCTCGAGGTCGCGTCGGGCGAGGTGCACGCGCTGATGGGCCCGAACGGGTCCGGCAAGTCGACGCTGGCCCACGTGCTCATGGGCCGCGGCGACTACCACGTCACCGCGGGTTCGATCACGATCGACGGCGAGGAGCTGCTCGGCCTCGCCACCCACGAGCGCGCGGCGCGCGGCCTGTTCCTCGCGCTGCAATACCCCGTGGAGCTTCCCGGGGTGCGCCTCGTCGACTTCCTCGGTGCCGCGCTCCAGGGCCAGGCCCGCGACACCAACGGGGAACTCGAGGCCAGGATCGAGTCCGAGGCGGCCCGCCTCGGTGTCGCGCACCAGTTCCTCGCGCGCGGTGTGAACGTGGAGTTCTCCGGTGGGGAGCAGAAGCGTTCCGAGACGCTGCAACTCGCGGTGCTCGAGCCGCGGTTCGCGGTGCTCGACGAGATCGACAGCGGTCTCGACGTCGATGCCCTGCGCGACGTCGCCCGCCGCATCGAGGCGATGACCAAGGAGCGCCAGCTCGGCGTGCTCGCGATCACGCATTACGCGCGCCTCCTCGACGAGCTGCGGGCCGACCGTGTGCACGTGCTCATGGCCGGCCGCATCGTCGCGAGCGGCGGTCCCGAGCTGGCCGACAAGCTCGAGGAAGTCGGCTACGAGGGGCTCGCCGCCGAGCTCGGCGTCGAGACCCTCGCAGTGGAGCCGGCCGCGGTGGCGGACCCGTTCGCCGACCCCGGCTTCTGACAACGCGCGAACGGCCGCGAGCCCGGTACGCCGGCCCGCAGTGAGCGACGAATTATCAGGTGATGACGACGGGTGTACCGATCGGCAGCGTCGACAGACGCTCGATCGAGTCGTTGGTGATGCGCACGCAGCCGTGCGACACGTCGCGACCGATATCACCCGGGTTGCTCGTGCCGTGGAGGCCGATCTGACCGTCACTGCCGGCGAAGTCCGTGAGCACATCGGAGTGCCCGGACAACCCGAACGCGAAGACGCCGTACCCGAGGTTCGGCGTCTTGTGCAGGTCGAGGGGATCGGTGATGTAGAAGACTCCTGTGGGCGTGGGGTACTGCTCCGTACCGATCGCGACTCCGGTTTCGAAGTCGACGACCCCGTTGTGCAGAAGCCACAGGTGATGATCGGCGAGGCTCACGCGGATCTGCCACTCGAGCGGCGTCGAGACGTTCACGTCGGAGGCCTTGACCCACGCGGTCGAGCTGTTCGGACGAGTGGGTAGGTAGACGTGCAGCCAGTCTTGGTACTGGTCGAACGCGAGCAGTGTGCGCGGGATCAGGTACTCAGTTTTCTTCGTGAGCATCGCCATCGGTTCGGCGTTGTTGTCGGGTGCACTGAAGACGGCGATGTCGTCGCCCTTGGTCGCGACAGCGCGGAACGGGACCCGAGCGAGATCTGCCGAGAGGTTCGCGCCCGTCGCGGGCTCCAGCGCAGACGTGGCTCCAGTGGACGCGGCCCGTGCCTTGGTTCCGCTGTCACTGCCCGAGAGCGCGACCACGCCGATCCCGGCGGCCGCGACGACCAGCACGATCGCGCCAACCCATGCCCACACGCGCGTGCGGCGACGGTGACGCAGTTCGGTGCGCGATCTGATCTCCTGGTCGGTCATGTGCCGGGAGTCTACCGGGATGCGCTCAGACGGTTCCACCGCCGGCCGGGGCCGGCTCTTCGAGGAGCTGTTCGAGGGACTCCACCTCGAGCAGGAGGAGACGGAGGTCGAGCAGGACATCGAGGACCTCGGCGCTCGACACGAGGTCGCGCCCGCGGAAGCGCACCAACGCGTCGTCGACCACTTGGGTGAGCTGCTCCCGACTCGTCTCCACTGTCACCGCCTCCTCGTCTGTGCGTTCGTACACCCTACTGTCCGTTCGTTTCACCACCGTGTCGCGTATGTAAGGGCCGTGTCACGCACCACGGCGTTACGACGCTTCGGCCTCGATCTCGTCGAGCCCTTGCTGGAGGGTGTTCCACGCCAAGGTGGCGCATTTGATACGTACTGGGAACTTCACGACACCTTGGAGTGCCTCGAGATCGCCGAGGGGCACACCTTCGAGCTCGGCGCGGAGATCGTCGCCGTCGGCGTCGCCCTCGAGCTTCGATTCGTGGATCGACATCAGCGCCTTGAACACACGAATGAGCCGGCGCGCGTCGGCGACCGAGAGTCCCTTCACGGCTGACGACATCATCGACGTGGATGCTTGGCTGATCGAGCAACCCTGTCCCGCGATCTTGAGGTCGGTGACCGTGTCGCCGTCGACGTCGAGGTAGAGCACTACTTCGTCACCGCACAGGGGGTTGAAGCCCTCCGCCTTGTGCGCGGGCGGCACGGGCAACTCGCCGCGGTTTCGCGGCGCGCGGTAATGGTCGAGGATGATCTCGCGGTACAGGTCTTCGAGGCCGGGCATCGTGTCTCCTTGACGGCCCTAGATGGCGAAGAATTTCTCGGCTCGCTCGAGCCCGTCGACCAGAGCGTCGATATCTGCTTCGTCGTTGTAAACGTAGAACGACGCGCGTGTGTTGGCGGGCACCCCCAGGACGCGCATCAGGGGCTTGGCGCAGTGATGGCTCGCGCGTACGCAGACGGCGTCTTCGTCGAGCACCTGCGAGATGTCGTGCGCATGGATGCCGTCGAACCCGAAGGAGACGATCCCGCCACGCATTTCGGTGCCGCCCGGCCCGTGGACATGGATGCGCTCGCCGAAGCGGTCACTGAGCGCGCGCAACGTGTACTGGGTGAGCCGACGCTCGTGCTCGCGCACGGTGTCCATGCCGAGGGCCTCGAGATAGTCGATGGCTGCGGCGAGCCCGGTGGCCTCGGCGATGGGCATCGTGCCGGCCTCGAACTTCCACGGCACCTCGTTGGGGACGTAGCCGTCTTTGCGCACGTCGAGGATCATCTCCCCGCCCCCGAGGAACGGCGGGATCGCCTGGAGCAGTTCGGGGCGGGCCCAGAAGCCGCCGATGCCGCTCGGGCCGAGCATCTTGTGCCCGGTAAATCCGACGAAATCTGCGTCCCACTCCTGCACGTCGACTGAACCGTGCGGCACCGCTTGCGCGGCGTCGACGAGCACCGTGGCGCCTGCGGCGTGCGCGGCATCGGCGAGGAAACGGACGTCGTTGACGGTACCGAGCACGTTCGACATCGCGGTGAACGCGAAGAGCTTCGCGCCGTCGAGCAGACGGTCGAGCTCGCTGAGATCGAGGCGGTAGTCGTGGTCGATCGGCACCCACCGCAGCTCGACCCCGCGTTCGGCGCAGAGGATGTGCCACGGCACGATGTTGGCGTGGTGCTCCATCTCGGTGACCACGATCGCGTCGCCCTCGTCGAGGTTCGTACGCCCCCACGAATGCGCGAAGAGGTTGATCGCCTCGGTGATGTTCTTCGTGAAGACGACCTCGTTCGCGTTGCCCGCGCCGAGGAAGCGGGCGGTCTTCGCGCGCGCGAGCTCGTACTGCGCGGTCGACTCTTCGGCGATCGTGTAGACGCCGCGGTGGATGTTCGCGTAGTAGGTGCGGTAGTGCTCGTCCATCGCGTCGAGCACCGACTGCGGCTTCTGTGACGACGACGCGGAGTCGAGGTACACGAGCCGCTTCCCGTTGACCGTGCGCGACAGGATCGGGAAGTCGGCCTTGACACGGGCGAGATCCAGGCTCACTTTCCGCTCTCTCGGCTCCATTACGCCGCCGCTTCGGTGCGGAAGCTGTCGAAGCCGTCGGCCTCGATGCGCTCGGCGAGCTCGGGGCCTCCGGTGGCGACGACGCGGCCGTCGAGCAGCACGTGAACCACGTCGGGGGTGAGGTGCTCGAGGATGCGCTGGTAGTGCGTGATGAGCAGGATCCCGAGTGCCGGACGATCGCTGCGGATCTCGGTGATGCCGTGCGCGACGTTGCGGAGCGCGTCGATGTCGAGGCCGCTGTCGGTTTCGTCGAGCACCGCGATGTCGGGGTCCATCAGCGCCATCTGGAGGATCTCGTTTCGCTTCTTCTCACCACCCGAGAAGCCCTCGTTGAGGTACCGCTCGGTGAAACGGTCGTCCATGCCCAGGCGCTTCGTCCACTCCATCAGCCAGATGCGGACCTCGAGCACCGACAGGTCGGGGATGCCCTTGCGGGCGGCGATCGCCTGCCGGAGGAAGTTGAGCACGCTCACCCCGGGGATCTCCTCGGGGTGCTGGAAGCCGAGGAAGAGGCCGCGGGCAGCGCGCTCGTCGGTGGGGAGCTTCGTGATGTCCTCGCCCTCGAGGCGGATGCTGCCGGCGGTGATCTCGTAGGCGGGGTTCGCGAGCAGGGTCTTGGCCAGCGTGGACTTTCCGGACCCGTTGGGGCCCATCAAGGCGTGCAGCTCGCCCGCCAGGACCGTCAGGGTGACCCCGCGCAGGATCTCGTGCCCCGCGACGGCAACGTGGAGGTGGTCGATTTCGAGCAGCGGGACGCCGTCCATGCCTGCCATCGTATTAGCACTACGCCCGTAGTGGAAACCCTGGCACACCTGCTCTGGTGGTGATCAGTCGCAGGTCACGGTTTCGTACAGGCGCTCGTAGGCGGCGACCATCGCGTCGGCGCTGAAGTTGTGGCTCACCCGCTCGCGACACACGACGGGCGAGCAGCGACCGACCTCGGCAACCGCCTGGACGAGGCCGTCGATGGATTCGCGCAGATACCCGGTAACGCCTTCGTCGACGAGCTCGACGGCTGCGCCGGCGGGACACGCGACGACCGGTGTTCCGCATGCCATCGACTCCACCATCACGAGCCCGAACGGCTCCGGCCACTGGATGGGGAACACCATCGCCCGGGCGCGGCCGAGCAGGTCGACCTTGCGTTCGTGCGGGATCGCCTCGTACACCTCGACCTCGTCGTGCAAGAGCGGCGCGACGATCTCGTCCCAGTACGCGCGCTCGAACGGCTCGTTCTTTTTGACGACCATCGCGAGCGGCAGCCCCGCGCGCCGCGCCACTTCGATCGCGAGTGTCGGTCCCTTGTCGGGATTCGCGCGGCCGATGTACACGAGGAAGTCGTCCTTCTCCTCGACCAACGGATAGAGGTCGAGGTCGATCCCGTTGTGTACGACGCCCGCGTACCGGATGTCGGGGTTGTCGGCACGCTGCGCGTCGCTGATCGCGACGAGATGCACGTAGTCGGCGAGCAACCCGTAGAGCTTGCGGCTGGGCTCGGTCCACGGGCCGTGCAGTGTATGCACCACTGGCGGTCGCCCGCGGCCCATCGCGCCGAGAGCGGGTCCCACGATGCCGCTGTGGTCGTGCACGACGTCGAAGTTGTCGGCGAGGTCGAGATACGCCGACGCGGCGTGGAACGCGTCGTACCACGTGTTGCCGAGGAGCGCCGGGTCGGGTGGGTCGAGCAGCGGGGTCACGAGCGTTGCCTTCGTGTGCGACCCTCCGCTCGCGAAGAGCGTGACGTCGTGGCCGCGTTCGGCCAGCCGGTCGGTGAGCAGCGCGACCACGAGCTCGATGCCGCCGTAACCGGCGGGAGGAACTGCGTACCAGGGTGGCGCGATCTCCGCGATCCTCACGCTCCTGAGCATATGAGCGAGGCGCCGGGGGGCGGGCAGTAGCGTGACCGGCCGTGTCCGTGCCGTGGACGATGACCGCGAGTGCGACGCTCGGCGGTGACGGCGGCGTCGTGACACTCGTCGAGGGGACCGCGTTCGCCATCTCGCTGCCCTCGGGCGACATGCTGCCCGGCTTCCCGCATGGCCTTTTCTTCCGCGACACGCGGTTCCTCTCGGAACTCCGTTTGCGCGTCAACGGCCAGTGGCCCGAACCGCTCGCCGCGACCACCACCGATCCGTTCAGCGCGGCGTTCGTGTTGCGCGATCAGCCCAAGGCAGGGGAAGCCGACTCGCACCTCATGGTGTTCCGCAATCGCTACGTCGGTCGCGGTATGCGCGAAGACGTCACCGTGCGCAACTACGGCCTCGAACCCGCGTTCTGCGCGCTCGAGGTCCTCATCGGCGCCGATTTTGCGGATCTGTTCGAAGTGAAGGAGAGCAGGGTCGAGAAGGTCGGCGAGCTGTCGACGAGCGTCGAGGGAAGCCGACTGAGCTGGACGTACCAGCGCGGTCGCTTCAGCCGCGGCGCCCACCTCGACTTTTCGGCGGCGCCGCAGCTGTCGGCGACGCACGCGGTCTTCGAGGTGATCGTGCCTGCTGCCGGGGAGTGGTCGGTGTGTATGCAGCTCACGCCGGTCATCGACACCGACGAGGTGACGCCGCGCTACCTGTGTGGACGGCCGGTCGAGCGGTCGACGCCGGCGGCGCGCCTCGAAGCATGGCGGCGCAACCTGCCGTCGATGACGTCGGACCACGACAGCTTCGGCGCGCTCCTCGATCGCTCGACCGAAGACCTCGCGGCGTTGCGTCTGTTCGATCCCGATCACCCCGACCGCACGGTGGTCGCCGCGGGCGCCCCCTGGTTCATGACGCTGTTCGGTCGCGACAGCCTCATCACGTCGTGGATGACGATGATGATCGATTCCGATCTCGCACTCGGCACGCTGCAGACGCTGGCGCGCTTCCAGGGCGTCGACGTGAACCCGATCACCGAGGAGGAGCCGGGCCGCATCCTGCACGAGATGCGATTCGGCGAGTCGAGTGAGCTGTCACTCGGCGGCGGACGCGTCTACTACGGCAGCGTCGACTCCACGCCGCTGTTCGTGATGCTGCTCGGCGAGTTGCAGCGTTGGGGCAACCGGCGTGGCGACGTCGACGCGCTGCTCCCCGCGGCGGATCGCGCGCTCGCGTGGATCGACGACTTCGGCGACCGCGACGACGACGGCTACGTCGAGTACCTCCGCACGAGCGACCGCGGCCTCCGCAACCAGGGTTGGAAGGACTCGCACGACTCCACCCGCTTCGCCGACGGTCAATTGGCGGAACCGCCGATCGCGTTGTGCGAGGTGCAGGGCTACGTGTACGCCGCGCTCGCCGCGCGCGCCCACTTCGCCACTGAGCAGGGCGACGACAAGTATGCCGCGGAGCTGCGCACGCGCGCCGCAGAGCTCAAGCGCCGCTTCAACAACGACTTCTGGCTCGAGGAGCACCGCTGGCTCGCGATGGGACTCGACCGCGACAAGAAGCCACTCGACGCCCTCACCTCCAACATGGGGCACTGCCTCTGGACCGGCATCCTCGACGAGGACAAAGCAGCGCTCGTCGGCGCACGTCTCCTGTCCGACGAGCTGTTCTCCGGTTGGGGGATCCGCACGCTCGCGTCGTCGATGACGGGCTACAACCCGATCAGCTACCACAACGGGAGCGTGTGGCCGCACGACAACGCCATCTGTGCCGCGGGACTCATGCGGTACGGCCTCGTCGACGAGGCGCACCGCGTGATGGAGGGTATCGTGCAGGCGGCTGCGCACTTCGGGAACCGGCTTCCCGAGCTGTTCGCCGGCCTGGCCCGCGCCGACGTGCCGTTCCCGGTGAGCTACCCCACGTCGTGCTCGCCCCAGGCGTGGGCCGCGGCGTCGCCGCTCTTGTTCCTGCGCTCGATGCTGCACTTCGAACCCGAGGTGCGCAACGAGCAGCTCCACCTTGCGCCGGAGGTGCCTGAGTGGATCGGGCGGCTCGTGCTCGAGCGCGTGCCGCTCATGGGCGGCCATCTCTCGATCGAGGTGGAAGGGAACCACTGCAAGGTGCTCGACGCTCCGCCCGGCCTCACGATCGTTCCCGAGGCACGGCGCCCGACCGTGTAGCCGGCAACCCGACGTCAGGCCCAGCGAACGTGCACGTAGACGATCTGCGCGAGGTTGCTCACCGCGACGGTGCCCCAGATGATGAGCGCGCCGGCGAGGAGCACCTGGCAACCGGAGTTGAACAGACGCCCGTGGCGGGAGAGTCGAGCCTGCACACCCCATGCGAGGAGCGCGAGTGCCGAGCATCCGACGAGGACGCGCAGGATGAGCGCCGGGGTGAGCCCGAAGTTCTCGAACGCCCAGCGCAACGCCGGGTTGCCTTCGGGCAGGCGGGTGTATCGCAGCGCGTACCGGGTGGTGACCGCGTCGAGCACCGCGAAGCAACTCCCGAGTACGAAGCACGCGAACGGGCTGAGCATGCGACTCTTGGGTCGCGCGGCGGCGACGGTCACGCCCTGCTCGGATTCCGTCATGACCGTCCCTTCTTCCGCTTCGTCCGGTCAGTCAAGCACGTCATGCGACGCAATCCCTCAGCCCGCGCTTCCCGTACGTTCAGGAGCGAACGGCTGCGAGCCGGGTACCCCGGCTCGCAGTGAACGACCGATCGAGCAGGTGGACGATCATGGGGGTTGTACCGATGAATCGGAAATTTGGATGGCTCGCCGGCGCGCTGGTATTGACCCTTGCGCTCGCAGCGTGCGGCGGGGGCGACGACAACTCGAGCGGCAACGTGTCGTCGAAGGCGACCACCACGACGGGGGCGCCTGCCGCGACGACGACCACGTCGGGCGCCACCACCACTACCACCACCGCTCCGGCGGCCGTGACCGTGAAGGCCGCGACGGTGAGCCTCGGCAACATCGTCGTCAGTTCCGACGGCAAGACGCTGTACGCGTTCATGCCCGACGGCACGGGTACCACGAGCATGTGCACGGGTGGTTGCGCGGGCACTTGGCCGCCGCTCATGGCGTCGGGACAGCCGGTCGCCGGGTCCGGGATCGACGCGTCGAAGTTGTCGAAGGCGCCATCGGGTCAGGTCACCTACGGCGGCCACCTGCTCTACAACTTCTCGGGCGACACCGCGCCCGGTCAGACGAACGGTCAGGCTCTCGGGAACGTCTGGCACATCGTGGCGCCCTCCGGCGACATCATCAGCTGACCGCCGACCGCGAAACGTTTGCGTGTTCGCTGTGCGCGGTACCTCGGAAGCCATCGCCGACCCGCAGGTATGAGGCAACTGAGCAGCGGCGCGATTCGAAGAACCGCACGCGAGCGTCGGCCGGTCAGGGCCGTCAGCGCGGGAACGACAGCGAGAGCGCGAAGTCGCCGGCCGGGTCGGTCCACCACTCCGCGAGCTCGAGCCCGGCGGCCGCAAGCTCGCGTGCCACGCCTTCGCGCCGGAACTTCGCGCTGATCTCGGTGCGGAGCTCCTCGCCGTCGGCGAAGCGCACCTCCACACCGAGCTGCGAGATCGTGGCGAGCTGCGCGCGGTCTGCCCGGAGGCGCATCTCGATCCATTCCTCGTCGGGATCCCAGCGCGCCACGTGGGCGAACCCGTCGACGTCGAAGTCGGCGTCGAGCTCGCGGTTGAGCACGCGCAGGACGTTGCGGTTGAACTCGGCCGTCACACCCGCCGCGTCGTCGTAGGCCGCGACGAGCCGCGTGACGTCCTTGACCAGATCGGTACCGAGCAGCAGCGAATCGCCCGGCGCGAGACCGCTCGCCACCTCGGCCAGGAACTTCGCGCGCGGCTCCGGCGCGAGGTTGCCGATCGTGCTGCCGAGAAACGCGACGACGCGTCGCCCGCCGGTGGGGATCTGGTCGAGATGGTGTTCGAAGTCGCCGACGACGGCGTGCACGTCGATGCCGTCGTATTCGCCCGCGATCGAGGCCGCTGCACTACGGAGTGTCTCCTCGCTCACGTCGAACGGGACGAACCGGCGCAGCGTGCCGGCGCCCGCGAGCGCATCGAGGACCAGGCGGGTCTTCTCCGACGTACCCGAGCCGAGCTCGACGAGCGTGTCGGCGCCGGTGCGTACGGCGATGTCGCCGGCGCGCTCGGAGAGGATCGCCCGCTCGGCACGCGTCGGGTAGTACTCGGGCAGCCGCGTGATCGCGTCGAAGAGCTCGCTCCCGCGCTCGTCGTAGAACCACTTCGGCGGAAGCGTTTTCGGCGCAGCCGAGAGACCGGCGCGCACGTCCGCCTCGAGCGCGCGCACCATCGCGTCGGGTTCGAGGTGCACGTCGACGCGGATCTCGGGGGCCATGGCTACGGCGTGCGCGCTACAGCGAAGTGATCGTGTGCACGGTGTCGACGGGCTCGGCCACCGCGAGGACGACCGAGCCGTCGGGCACCTCGCGCCAGCCGGGCTTGTCGTCGAGTGGCTCGGAGACCACCGTGGCGCCGCGCACGAACAGGGAGTTGCCCAGCCGCGTGGCCGCGAGCTGGTGACCGTCGGTGAGGAGCATGTTGAGGCGGCCCTTCGTGATGCCGGTCACCTGGTCGACCACGTTCGACAGCGCCGCGGCCGGCGGATCGCCCGCGTCGAGCCGATCGAGGGCGAGCGCGAAGAGCACTTCGGAATCGGAGTCGCCCTCGATGCCCGCGAGGCGTGTCGCGCTCACGCCGGCGCGGAGTTGGTCGCCGACACCCTTCATGAAGCCGCCCACGGCGCCATTGAGCGAGAAGAGCCACGACCCGGAGACGAACGGCGCATTGCCGGTGTCCTCGATGGTGGCGCCGGGTGACGCGAGCCGGGCGGCACCGACGAACGCCCCGCTCTCGATGACGCGCGACGTGTCAACGAAATCGGTGTCGTCCCAGATCGGGGTGACGGTGCGGTACCGGTTCGGCTCGCGCGCGCCGTTCAGATACCAGCCGACGCCCCAACCGTCGGGATTGGAGTTGCCCGATGTCTGGTGCCGAGGCGCGCGTGCTTGTTCGCACAGCGAGTGTGGCGCGCCGAAGAGCAACTGATGGAGCGCGGCCGGAGGACCGAGATACGCGAGGTGACGGCACATGGTTCGCTAAGCGTCGCGCGCGCAGCGGAAGCCGGAGAAAATCTGGCGGCGAATGGGATAGTCCCAGTTGCGGAACGAGGTGCGCATCGCCGTAGGGTGCGTGGCCCACGACCCGCCGCGCAGCACCTTGTACTCCGGCCCGAAGAAGACCTCCGAGTACTCCTGGTAGGGGAACGGCGCGAAGCCCGGATACCTGCCGAAGTCGGACGCGGTCCATTCCCACACTTCGCCGAGCATCTGGCGGACGCCCCACTTGCTCGCGGCAGCGGCGGGCGGGCGTGTCACGTCGGAGGGTCCGAAGCGGTGCGGACCGGCGCGCCAGAGGTTCGAGTGCTCGATCGTCGCGCCCGCCGCGGCGATCTCCCATTCGGTCTCGGTGGGGAGGCGGGCGCCCGACCAGCGCGCGAACGCGTCGGCTTCGTACCAGCACACGTGCTGCACCGGCTCGTCGATGGGGAGATCCTCGACGCGGCCGAAACGACGGCGCGACCACGCGCGGTCGCCCTCGCGGTGCCAGAACTGGGGCGCCTCGAGTGCGGCCTCCTTGCGCCAGGCCCACCCGGCGTGGGTCCACAGACGCGAGTCGTCGTAACCACCCGCGTCGACGAACTCGTGGTACGCGCCGTTGGTCGTAGGCGTAGTGTCGATGCGGAACGGTGCGACCGTGACTTCGTGCTCGGGTCGCTCGTTGTCGTAGGCCCAGGGATCGTCGCTCGTGCCCACCACGAACGTGCCGCCGGGAATCAACACGTCGGCGGCACCATCGATCTCGGCGTTTTGGTGGTCGGGCTGTCGATCGGAGCTGCCGTCGGCGTCGGGGTGCGCGAAGTCGTCCATGAGCTGGATCGTGGCCAACATCGTCTCGTCGTGCTGGTGCTCGTGCTGCACCACCATCCCGTACACGAAGCCACCCGCGAGCAAGGGCTCGCCGTCGTCGAGCGTGGTGGCGTCGAGCACGCGGAGCCCGCGCTCGCGCACACCGGCGACGAACCGACGCGCGCCGGCCGGATCGAGGATCGGGAGTGACACACGGTCGCGGCGTGGGTGCTTGAACGCGTCGTAGATGTCGTCGAACGCGGGATCAGTGGGCTCCGCGCCGCTCAGCGTGCGAACCAGCCAGAGCTCCTCGTAGTGGCCGATGTGCGCGAGGTCCCAGCACAGCGGCGACATCAGCTCCGACACCTGTCGGGATTGACCCGAAATTGAGATGGGATCGAGGAGCGCGAGGGAGCGCGCGCGCGCCTCGTCGAGCGCGGCGACGATCTGCGGTTTCGAAGGACCGTTGGTCACGATCGCGTCACGCCGTCGCGGCCTGGAGCCTGTTCCAGTCGCGCAGGAGGTCGTCGGCCGGACATCGACCACGTGCGACGAAGCGATCGTGGAACGAGGCCGCGGCGGCGACGGTTTCTGCATCGGTCCCGAGGCGTGGGAGCGCCTCGAGCACTGCGGTGAAGCACGCGTCGGCCGCGGCACGCAGCGCCGTGTCGGCGAGGCCGTCCTGGGCGGCGGCGATCCAGCAGCCGCGCGTGGGCGCGATCGCGCGCGTTGCGGCGTCGGCCGCCTGGGCATCGTCGAGCAGCGTGGCGGCGACGGCGACCGCGACCGGCCACCACTCGTCGGGCAGCGCGTCGATCATGCGGAACTCGAGCCAGCCGCGGGGGCGAATCGGCGGGAACAGTGTGGTGAGGTGGTAATCGAAGTCTTCGAGCGTGGGCCACCCCAGCTCGTGACCCTTCGCGATCCACTCCGCGAAGGTCATGCGGACATCGAGCGGAGTGCTCGTTGCGCTGTCGCTGCGGATCATCATCACCGGCGCGTCGAGCGTGTACCGCGTCCACGACGAGCGCGCGTCGAGGCCGGGCACGTACGCCGCGTTCGTGCGCGCCGGGTCGATCGCTTGCCACACCGCGAGCCGCGACGAGCGCCAACCCGTCGGCCGCCCCGATGCATCGAGCGGCGAGTTGGCGAACGCGGCTGCGAGCACGGGCCCAAGGTCGTGCGCGCGCTGCCACCGACTCTCGATCGCGGCCGCGCTTCCGATGTCGAGGTTCACCTGGATCGACGCCGTGTTGCACATCATCGTGCGGCCTGCGGGCCCGTGGGCATCGAAGTAGTGCTCCATCGCGCGGTAGCGCGGGGCGTCGACGACGCGCGGGCGCGGACCGTGCGGATCGACACCCGTTGCGACAAGCTCGATGCCGTGCGGCGCGAGCGCGCTCCGGACCACGTGCATGTCTGCCGCCATGTCGCGACATGCGGAGGCGATCCCGCTGCGTGGCGGGCCGCTGAGCTCGAGCTGACCGCCGGGCTCGAACGTGATCCTGCTCTCACCGGGAAGCGCGTCGGGCAGTAGGCCGCGGATCGCGTCGGGCGTGCACGGCGTGAGCCCGGTCGCGCGCGTCACCCACTCGAGCTCGATGCCGACCTTGGCATCCCAGCGTGGTGTGAACACCCGCTCATCGACGAAGCGGCGCACGTCGTCGGGGGTGAGGGAGCGGGTGAGTGCAGGCATGGGTTATCGGTGACCGAAGTGTGCCGCGACCCACGAGAGGTTCCGGACCGGAGCGAGCCACAGGCTCCCCGCTCTCATCGGATCCTCCCCTGACTCCTGCCGTCGTCGTGCATACGAGGATTCGTCTCGCTGCTGCCGAGATCGTTTCGTTGCCCGGGATGCCCCTGGATGACACATCTGCAACTTGGGCAGCAACCCTACCGGCCGCGGTGCCGCCAACTTCCCGCTCTCGGCAGCTTCGCTGCCGGGCCGCTCAGGCCACGCTTCGCTGCTCGGCGGGATACTCGCCTCCGCGGGCGCTCAGCTCTCGCCGGCCGACTCTCTGGCGACGGCGGTTCGGTAGGCGGCGACGTGGCTCGCCGCCGCGGCCGTCCACGAGAAGCGGCCCACGAGCGCCAGGCCGGCCGCTCGGAGGCGGGTCGCCTCTGCATGATCGAGCACGCGCCTGATTCCTTCCGCGAGCGACGCGGGGTCTGCGCGTGCCGTTGCCACCGCGTCGCCGGCGAGCTCGGCGGCGGCAACCTCCTCGGTGGTGAGGACGGGTGTGCCGCAGGCCATTGCCTCGAGCGGGGGGATCCCGAAACCCTCCTCGTGTGACGGGTAGATGACCGCCGATGCGCGCCGGAGGAGTGGCGGATACGCGTCGTCGGGGACGTAGCCGGTGCGGACGATGCGATCGGCGACGCCGCTCTCCGCGACGGCGGCATCGACCGCCGGGCTGCCCCAGCCGGGCTGACCCGCGAGCACGAGCTGCAGATCGGGATGATCGCCGGCGACGCGCGCGAACGCGGCGACGAGCGCGGGCACGTTCTTGCGGGGCTCGATGGTCCCCACAAAGGCGAGATAGGGCGCGACGATGCCGAGCGTTGCGAGCCGCGTGCGGTCGTCGCCTTCGTCGCCGTCGGGTCGGAACCGGTCGGTGTCGACTCCGTGGTGCACCACGACCACGGCCCCCTTGGGTGCCGCGACCTCGTGGAGCCGCGTCGCGGTGGCTTCACTCACGCAGACGATCACCGCGGCGCGCTTCGCAGATTCGGTGATCGCGCGGCGGAAGAACACCACCTTGGAGCGCTCGTGCCATTCGGGATGGTCGAAGAACGTGAGGTCGTGCACGGTGACGACGGCGGGCATCCGCAGCCGAAGCGGCATCGTGTAATGCGGACCGTGCCAGACGTCGCCGCCGAGCTTCGCGGCGAGGCGAGGACCACTGACCTGTTCCCACGCCAGGCGCGCGGGGCGTGCCGACGGTACGACCGCGTGAATCTCCGCCGCTGGTACCTGTGACCGCCAGCGCGCCGAGTCGTTTCGTCGCGCGATCAGTACGAGCTCGAGGTCGTCGCGGCGCGCCAGCGATCGCGCGAGCTCTTTGGAGTACACGCCCGCTCCGGCGAGTTGGTCGGGCACTGCCGACACGTCGAGCAGCACGCGCACGCGGTCACGGTAGTGTGCGCAGCTGCATGCGGGTTGCCGTCAATGTCGAACAGCTCCTCCAGCCGGCACCGGGTGGGATCGGCCGGTACACGGCGCAGCTCGTCAAACTCCTGCCCACCCGAGACCCCGGCGTCGACGTGTCGGTCTTCATGGCGCGCCATCCGCGCCGAGTTGTCGACGCCGCGCTCGACGCGTGCGGATTGTGCGACGTGGATGCCGTGGTGCTGCCGTTGCCCCGTCCGCTGCTCTACGACACGTGGCACGTGCTGGGACGAGGTGGCCCCGCTCGTCGGGTGGCGCCGGTCGATCTCGTGCACGCGCCGTCGCCCGCGGTGCCGCCGCTCGAGGGAGTTCCGCTGGTCGTCACCGTGCACGATGCCGCGCCGATCACGATGCCCGAGGCGACCACTCGGCGCGGTCGCCGGTTCCACACCCGTGGCTTCGCGGCGGCGGCGCGCCGCGCGCGGTTGGTGATCGCGGTGTCGGAGTTCGCAGCCGACGAGATCGCCGCGAACACGCCGATCCCGCGCGAGCGCATGCGCATCGTTCCGAACGGCGTCAACCTCGAACGTGCGACCGCGGAGGACGTCGAGAGGGTGACGCGTTCGTACGGGATCGCCGACCGGCCGTACGTGTTCTGGATCGGCACGTTCCAACCGCGCAAGAACCTGCGGGTTCTGCTCGACGCCTTCGCCCGGCTCGACGAGACCGACGTGCCCCACCGGCTGGTGCTCGCGGGCGAGGGGGGATGGGTGAGCGACGATAGCGCGGCGATACGGCGTCTCGGTGATCGCGTGCGGGCGCTCGGAGCCGTCGGGGAGGCCGACGCGGCGGCGCTCTACGCGGGGGCGGATCTGTTCGTATTCCCGAGCCGGCACGAGGGTTTCGGGATCCCCGTGCTCGAGGCGATGGCACAGGGCACGCCGGTCGTGTGCAGCGACATCCCGGCGCTGCGTGAGGTTGGCGGCGACTCGGCCCGGTTCGTGTCCGTCGACGACGTCGACGCGCTGGCCGACGCGATCAGCTCGCTGCTACGCGACGCCGCCGCGCGCGCGGCACTCGTCGACCGCGGCCTCGAGCACGCGCGGGGCTATTCCTGGGAGCGCTGCGCCGACGCGACCATCGCCGTCTACCACGAAGCACTCGGCTGAAAGCCCACGCAACTTGCGTCAGCAGACGGCGTATAGCGCCCACAGCTGACGCCGGTTCGTTTTCGAGGGTCAGCGGGTGAGGACGTCGACGGCGGTGTCGGTGACGAGCACGGTGTGCTCGAACTGAGCGCTGCGTGAGCCGTCGGCGGTGACCGCGGTCCAGCCGTCGTCCCAGATGATCGGGCGGATGTTGCCGATCGTGATCATCGGCTCGATGGTGAACACCATTCCCGGCTCCATGATCGTGGTGGCGGCCGGCTCGAAGTAGTGCGGCACCTGCGGTGGTCCGTGGAACACCTGCCCGATGCCGTGGCCAACGAACGAGCGCACGACGTGGAAGCCTTCTTCGTGCGCGTGGGTCTCGATCGCGCGCCCGATGTCGTGGAGCGGCGCACCGGGCCGGACCGCTTCGATGGCGAGATCGAGGCACTCGCTGGTCGTGTGTACCAAGTGCTTCGAAACCGGATCGACGCGGCCGACGGGGAACGTCGCGCTGGTGTCGCCGTGCACGCCGTCGACGTAGACCGTGACGTCGACGTTCACGATGTCGCCTTCGCCGAGCGGGCGGTCGTCGGGGATGCCATGGCAGATCACCTCGTTGACCGACGTGCACACCGACTTCGGGAAGCCCTTGTAGCCGAGCGGGCTCGGGTAGACGTTGCGAGCGATGTGCGCTTCGTGCGAGATCCGATCGAGCTCGTCGGTGGTGACACTCGGTGCGACGGCCGGGCCGATCTCGTGGAGCACCTCCCGCGCGATCCGGCACGCGACACGCATGCGCGCGATCACGTCGGCCGACTTCACCATCTCCTCCGACTTGCGCACCGGCATGCCGGTCTCGACGTAGTCGGGACGCGCGATCTCTGCCGGCACGGCGCGCCATGGGCCGACCACACCAGGTTGCAGCAGCTCCGCGCGATGACACCGCTTGTACTTCTTGCCGCTTCCGCACCAGCAGTCGTCGTTCGCGCGCAACGACGCATGTACGAGTGTCACGTCACCACCCACGATCCACCCATTCCTGTAAGTGCGGACGCTTCGGCACTCCGGTCGCGTCCGCACGTGCCTCCCTCTCGTCACCACCCACGCATGTACGAGTGTCACGTCACCACCCGCGCTCGACCCACTCTTGGAGGTGCGGCCTCTTTACCAGCACTCCGGTCGCGTCCGCACGTGCCTCCCTCTCGTCACCACCCACGATCCACCCACTCCTGTAAGTGCGGACGCTCCGCCCCAATGGTGGTGTCGAGGCCGTGGCCGGGGAGCACGAGCGTGTCGGGCGGGAGCGTGAACAGCCGGCGGTCGATCGACTCGATGATCTGGGCGAAGTTCCCGCCGGGGAAGCTCGTGTTGCCGGCACCACCGGGGAACAGCGTGTCGCCGCTGAACACGATCGGGTGCCCCTCGAGCAGGAACGACGTGGAACCCGCCGTGTGGCCCGGATTGTGGATCGTGTGGAACTTCAGCTCGCCCACCGTGATCACGTCGTCGTCGGGGATCACGAAGTCGTACGCCGGCAGCATCGCCGCGTCCTCGCCCGCGATCCCCACGTCGATCCCGGCGTCGCGCATCGCCTCGACGGCCTGGATGTGGTCCCAGTGGCCGTGTGTGGTGAGCACCCGCCGCACCCCGGTGGCGCGGCTCACCTCGAGCAGGAGGTCGTGCTCGTTGGCGGCGTCGATGATGACGGCCTCACCGGTGCCCTTGCAGCGCACGACGAACACGTTGTTCTCGACCGGACCCACGATGAGCTTCTCGATGCGGACGGTCGGGGTCTCGTAGTGCGCGGGGCGAGGCATGACCTCCAGGCTACGCGCCGACCACGCCCGGCTCCGTGCCCGAACGGCAAGCTCGTGTGGCCTGGCGGCGGGCGTTCCGGTAGCGTTCCCGCCCGTTCAGAAGATCCCCGATCTGCGGGAGAGTCCAGCCGTGAACTTCGCGTTCTCCGAAGAGCAGGACCAGCTGCGCGACGCCGTTCGCCGCTTCCTCGAGTCGAAGTCGCCGTCGAGCGAGGTGCGCCGTCTCATGGAGACCACCGAGGGCTACGACCCCGCGGTGTGGAGCCAGATGGCCAACGAGCTCGGCCTGCAGAGCATCCACATCCCCGAGGAGTACGGGGGCCAGGGGTTCACGTTCGTGGAGCTCGCCATCGTGCTCGAGGAGATGGGCCGCGTGCTGCTCTGTGCCCCGTACTTCTCGAGCGTCGTGCTCGCGGCCGACGCGATCATGAACGCCGGCACGCCCGCGCAGCAGGGTCAGCTGCTGCCCGGCATCGCTTCGGGCGAGACCATCGCGACGCTCGCGTTCACCGAGCCCAACGGCAAGTGGGACGCGTCCGGTATCGAGATGGAAGCACAGGGATCCGGCGACAGCTTCACGCTCAGCGGCACGAAGATGTTCGTGATCGACGGCCACACCGCGAACCTCGTGGTGGTTGTGGCCCGTACCGAGGGAACGAGCGGTGAGGACGGCATCTCGTTCTTCGCGGTCGACGGTGATGCCGCCGGCCTCACCCGCACGCCGCTGGCCACGATGGACCAGACCCGCAAGCAGGCCCGTCTCGAGTTCGAGAACGTGGCGGCGCGGCCGATCGGCGCGCCGGGCTCGGGGTGGCCGGCGCTGTCCAAGACCCTCGACCAGGCGGCGGTCTGTCTAGCGAACGAGATGGTGGGGGGCGCGCAGAAGGTGCTCGAGATGTCGGTCGAGTACGCGAAGGTCCGGGTGCAGTTCGGTCGTCCGATCGGGTCGTTCCAGGCGATCAAGCACAAGTGCGCCGACATGCTGCTCGAGACCGAATCGGGCAAGTCGGCCGCGTACTACGCAGCCTGGGCGGCGGCGGAGGACAACGAGGAACTGCCGGTGGCAGCGAGCCTCGCGAAGGCCTATTGCTCCGACGCGTACTTCCACGCCGCGGCCGAGAACATCCAGATCCACGGCGGTATCGGCTTCACGTGGGAACACGACGCCCACCTGTACTTCAAGCGGGCGAAGAGCTCCGAGATCCTCTTCGGCGACGCCACGTACCACCGCGAGCTCCTCGCACAGCGCATCGGCATCTGAGCCTGCGGGCGGCACCGTCGTCCATCGGCAGGTCCTAACGTCGGGAGCGATGGCGGTCCTCGTCACGCTGCTCGGCGTCGTGATTGCGCTCCTCGGCTTGCTCGTTGCCGGCCTGCTCCGTAGCCACGCAGAGGTCCTTCGCGCGCTGCACGACCTGGGCGTCGACCTGGACCGGCAGCGCACGACCGGAGCCCCGCGCCCCCCCGAACGTCTGCCATGACCGTCCTCGCCGGCCCGTTCGCGATCGCGACGACCGTCCTCGCGCTCGGCGGCGCGCTGAAGGCGCTGGACCCGGCCGACACCGCGCACGCGCTCACCGCGCTCGGCCTCCCGGGTGGCCGCGTGCTGGTGCGAATCGGTGGCGCGATCGAGGCGGTGGTGGCGATCGGTGCACTTGTCACCGGCAACGCGGTGCTTGCAGCGATCGTGGCGGCGTCATACGTCGCGTTCGCAGTGGTCGTCACGATCGCGTTGCGGTCGGGTAAACCGATCAGCTCGTGCGGATGCCTCGGCAAGATCGACACGCCACCGAGCCTCGTGCACGTGGCCGTCGACCTCGTGTGCGCAGCCGTGGCGGTGGGCGCCGCGGTTGCGGCGACCAACGAGATCGCGGTACCCGACGTGCTCGCCGACCAGCCATTGCTCGGCATTCCGTTCCTCCTGCTCGTCGCCGTCGGCACCGGCCTGGTGCTGCTCGCGCTCACGGCGCTGCCCAAGACCCTCGCCGCGGCACGAGCCGTGCGGTAGATCCGAGCGGGAATAGCGTTCCCGGCCATGGACGTGGTTGCCGGATTCGTCGTCGTGGGTCTCGTCGTCGCGATCGCCGCCGTCATCGTGACCCGCGAGGCCGGCCGCATCGCCCGGCACCCGCCTCCGGCACTCTTCGACTTCGAGGATGCCTACGCCTGGGTGCTCGCGCACTTACCCGATGACGTTGCAGCCACACTCACTCCCGACGACGTACGCCGCATCCTCGACTTCCAGGTGGAGTTCTTCAAACGCAAGGGTGTATCGGCGAACGGTTCGACCGAGTACCCGGCAGGCACTGTCGTCATCGGCGGAGCCGAGACCGTGGCCTTCATCCTCGAGCGGTCCGCTGCCACCGGCGAGTCGTACCTGCCCGAGCAGGTGCACCTGGTGCTCGAGACGCAACTCGCGTACCTCAGGGCGATCGGCGCCGTTGGCCCGGCTGCCGGTGAGGGCGGGAATCGGTCTCGCGGCTAGTGTAGTGTCCTTGATTTGAGCGCGCGGTTGTGGGATGGTTGGTCATGGCT